>DATIZW010000032.1:0-7983 GCA_035516875.1 Steroidobacteraceae bacterium | reverse complement strand
GGGTCCCCCAGATAGAGGTCCGACAGTACGCCAAGGTTCCGCCAGGCGGGTGCGTAGCGTGGATCGGCGGCGATCGCCTGCTCGTAAGAGGTGGCGGCATCCTTGAACTCTCCACGCATCCTCTGCGTGGCCCCAAGCTCCGTCCACGCGATCGCACTGCCGTTCTCACGGGCCACGGCACCCTTGAGCGTGGTCTCTGCCTGGTCGAGGTGCCCGCCATTGCGCTGGAGGATCGCCAGATTCACGAGCGGCGCGGCGAACTGCGGGTATTGCAGTGCCATCTGCTTGAACCCGAGCTCGGCTTCGGTGCTGTTCCCGGCCCGCATGTAATTGACCGCACGTGTGAAGTCGGTCCGGGCAGCGGGGGGAACATCCGGATGGTTGAGGGTAGTGCCTGCCGCACCTGCCGCGGCCGCCGCGCCCGCCGCACCGGCGGTGCCCGCCGTGCCCGCCGTGGCCGGTGCCGACCCTGGTGCCGCCTTGCCACTGCCAGCGGTCGTGCCACTGCCCGAGGAAGCTCCCTTCGCCGTTGGCTGCGCAGGCGGGCTCGGTGGGGAGGGGCGGGTGGGCGTCGAGCTGCAGGCGATGAGATAAGCGGCCGCAAGCGCGCAGAGCGCACACGCACCGACGTGCGGCCTCGTCCGCGCGACGGTTCGCGCCGGATCACTCGAGGCTCGTGACCACATCGTGCGTCAGCTCCGTCTTGCCGTAACGGGCGGGCTTCAGCTGCGCCAGCTGCTGGAAGCTCTTGCGCACCCACTCGTCGTAGACACCGTCCCTGGCGCGCGCCGCATTCAATTCGTGCGCCTTGATCGCCTGCTCCTCGAAGGGGAATACCTGCTCCTCGAGGAGCGAGTTGTATTCCTCGAGCTCCTCGCCCTTGAGGTTCTTCGGTCGCTCGGAAGCCATGATGTCCTTGGCGAGCACGGTATAGAGGTCCGCCATCTCGTAGGTCGCTGCCGTCGTCACCTCGGCGACCTGGTATTCGGCCGCGCGCTTGTAGCCCTCCATGGCCGCTTCGAGCGCGTTGCGCTTGACGATGAGGCTCTTCTTCAGGGGTGCTGTGAGCCGAACCGCGCGGAACGCATCCCGTGCCGGCGCGGCGAGCGCCAGCTGCGCCTTCGCGGCGAGGTAGTGCGTGCGCTCGGTGCGTTGCGCGCCCGCCTCCTGGTCAGCGCGGATGATCTCACGGTACCAATAGTCCTGGCGCTTGAGATCGCCATTCTTGCTCGCGTAGTCCGCCAGGCGCTGCCGCGCTTCTTCCGCGTCGACGACCGGCGAGGGGTTGGCGGCGACGTACTTCTCCAGCATCCCCATTGCCTTGGGTGTGTTGCCCGCCTTGGCGTAGAGATCCGCCGACTGCATCAGCGCCTCGCGTTGCACGGCGCGGGTCTCACTCGGATTGGCCGCGATGCGCTCGAATTCGACGGCCGCCTCACCCGAGCGGTTGGCCCCGGCGTAGGCCACGGCGAGCTTGGCCGTCACGTCACGCTGCAGCGGATTCTGCGGGAATTGGCGGCGAAAGTCCTCGAGCACCGGGATGGCGCGGTCCCACTGCTTGAGCACGATGAGCTGTGCGGCGGCGTCATACTGTGCGTTGGCGCGGATCTTCGCATCGGGGGCGACGCGCCCGACGCGCAGGTAATCGTCCACCGCCCCTGCGGTGTCACCGGCTTTCTGCTTCGCCTCGCCCTGCTTGTAGACGCTCGCCGCGAGGCTCTCGGTGAGGTCGCTGCGCGTCTTGTCGTCGCTACCGGCGAGGGCGCGCGCCTGTACGAAAGCCGGCTCCGCCTTGGCGTACTCGCCCTGGTCGTAATAGGACCGCGCGATGATCGTCCAGGCGATGCGCTGCTTGGCGGGATCGACCGGCGGCTGGCGCGCGAGTATCGACTGCGAGACGCTGACCGCGCGCGCGCGGTCGCCGGCGGCGAAGATCTCCTCCGCGGCGCGTGTCAGCACGCCGGCGCTGTCGGGATGCTCGGGAAAAGTCTGGGCGAACTTCACTCCGGCGTCGGTCGAGCGCTTGTGCCAGGCGTCCTTCTCCGCCCCCGTGAGACCTTCCTCACCCTTCTGGTAGCAGACGAGCGCCGCGTAGGCGGCCGTCGCCGACTTCTCATTCCGCGGGTAGCCGTACGCGGTGGTCTCGTACTCGGCGGCCGCCTCGGCGTAGTGGTGGCTCTCGAACAGGGTTTCGGCCAGCAGATAGTTGGTTTGCGCCGAATCCGCATCCTGGGGGAAGGACTTGAGGTAATCGCGGTACCAGCGCGAAGCCTCCTCGTAGTCGGCGACTTGCTTGGTCTTCTGCGCGCGCGCGTGAAAGTAGGTGGCAACGTCCTTGAGGTTGGTCTTGAGCTCCTCCACCACGCGCGGGTGGTCGGCGCGGTTGCGCGTCTTCCAGTACGGGGAGCCGAAATTGTAGTGCTCGACGAACTCGTGCTTGCCATCGAGCACCAGGTCGCTGAACCCGCCTTTGCCATAGGCGTCGATCGCCGCCATGTCGAGATCGGGTGCGTGGTCGCTGTAGGGATCGCGCGCCACGTACGCGCGGTAGACGTTGGCTGCGTCCTGGTAGCGCTGCTTGTCGACGTACAGGTCGCCGAGCCGCGAATACAGCAGCCAGCCGTAGGGTCGATCGCCGTGCTGGCGCGTGTACTGCTCGAGAGAGGCGGCCCCCTCATTGTAGGAGAACGCGATGCTCATGACGCGCAGCGTGTCCTCGACCAGCTCGCGATCGGCGCGCTTGAGGCTCTCGAGCCGCACCGCCTTGGCAGGTGTAGTACCGAGCTCGCGGTCGAGCACCGCGCCAAAGGACGGCAGACTCTCGAGCGTGAGCGACTGCTTGAACAGCGACCAGCCGTTCTTGTAGAGGCTCTGCTGGTAGAAAGCGGAGCTCGGACCGCGCTTGATCACCGCCGCGTAGGCGTGCTGGGCCTCCGGATAGCGCTTGGCGGAGAACAGCAGCTCGCCGCGCCGGAACTGCACCTCGTCGATCTGCAGGCTCTGCGGGTATTGCTGCACGATGTGATCGAGCGTCGCGAGGGCGGCATCGCCCTGTCCGGTGGTCTCGTAGGCGCGCGCGAGCTGATAGAGCACCTGGTCGTTGCGCGAGTAGTCGGGGTAGGCCTTGAGAAGCGTCGTATAGAGCTTGATGGCCTCGGCGCCCTGCAGGTCGACCGCGGTGACCTCCTTCTCGAGGCGCTCCATCTCGCCGGCGTCGAGGTTCAGATCGCCGAGCCGGCGCATGGCTTCGGCGCGCAGCTTCGGGTCGGTGTTCTGCAGCTCGAGAAAGTGCCTGTAGTTCTCCATGGCGCGCGTGCTGCCCCCGTTCGCCGCGGTGTCCGCGTGCACTTCCACCTTGCGTTTGTCGAGATCGCCGATGGTGTGCGGTGTGCCGGAGCCGCCCGGCGCGTTGGCGCCCTGCGCCCATGCGGCGCCAGGCAGCCCCGCGCACAGCAGCAACGCGGCAGCGCCGCTGCCGCACGCGGCGCGCGTGCAGCGCCCGCTCATCGCGGCGGCTCCGGTTGGGTCGGTGGCGCCTCGTCCTGCGGCTGCGCGGCCGGCTCGCCAGTGTCGGGCGCACCCTCTTCTGCGCCCTTCTGCACCGGGACCTGCGGCTTGCCGTGCGCGGCCTGCGCGCTCGCCGCGCGGTCGTACATCGTGGCGAGCGCAAAGCGCGCCTGCACCTGGTAGGCAGCCAGCCGGTCCTTCTGCTGCTCGAGCTCGTGCACCGCGAGCCGTGCCAGGTAGGCGCTCTGCTGCTCCTCGGCAGCCGCGAGGCGCACCTGCAGCGCGTCGATCCTGCCCCGCAGCGACGCCACGCGTTGCGCGAATTCCCCGGTGTTCACCGGCATATTCTTGCGGGCGCGCTCGACGCGGATCCAGCGGCTCTGTGCCTCGCTCAGCGCGAGGCCGAGATCCTTCAGCCCGCGGTGCTCCTGCCACAGCCGCGCCCCGTAGGCGTCGTTCAGGCGGAAATACAGCACGCCTTTCACCAGCGCGAGCCGCGCGCGCGCCTCGGCGGTCTCGGGCGTATCGGGAGCGCCGGCCAGGCCGGCTTCCACGCGCTGAATGCGCGCCCACTGGTCGCGCTCGGTGTCGGTGCCGAGCGCGGCCACGTCGTGCTGCGACTCGATGGTGCGCAGCTCGTTCTCGAGGTCCACGTGGCGCTGTTGCAGCTGCTGCAGCGCCCCCGATGCCAGCAGCGCGTCGGTGCGCGGCAGCTGCTCGGCATAGGCGCGCTCGCGTGTCTCGATCATGTCCTGGAAGGCGCCCATGCTGTCGCCCCAGTGAGCGAGTGTGCCGCTCATGTACACCAGGTCGCGGTAGTTCTTCACCCCTTCCTGGAAGTCGTGTCCGGCGAGCAGCGTGTACAGGTAAGGAGACTCGGGCGCCCGCGGAAGATGCTTGACCTCGCGAAACCAGCCGTGCGGCGCGAGCGGGCTGGCATCGGGCGTCACCTCGCGCGTGAGCACCTCGCGCAGCATGTCGCCGTGCTCGATGCGGGCGATCGCCTGATCGAGGCGCCCGTTCTCGGCGTCGAAGGAACTCAGCGCGCTCTCATAGTACTCGGCCGCCTGCGCGTTGGCGCTGAGCTTGCTGAAGGCGTAGGGCACGGCGAGGTAGGACTCCTGCACGGCCGAATCGAGCACGTCACGGCTGCGCAGCTCCATCCACGGCGTGAGCGCGCTCTGATAATCCCCGAGCGCCGCCCGCGCCCAGCCGGTGCCGAGCAGCGCCTTGTTGGAATACGGGCCAGTCAGCCGGACGCGCTCGAGGGGCGCGCGCGCCTTGGCCGGCTGGTTCGCCTGCAGCTCGGCGAAGCCGAGGGCGAGGTTGGCGCGGTCGCGCAACGCCGCGAACTCCGGTGTAGTCGCGGGCATGGTGCCGACCGCGGTGAGAAACGGCTCGGCATCACCCAGGCGATTGGCGCGCACCAGCGCCACGCCGAGGTTGAAGCGCGCGTATGCCGACCACACCGAGCCGCCGCGCCACCCCGAGAGCAGCTGGATCGCCTCGTCGAAATGGCCTTCGTGCATCAGCACGTTGCCGAACAGCAGCTCCTTCTGGGCCTCGAGGTCGGGTGACATGCGCCCGTTGATCTTGCGCAGCGCCGCCTCCGCCTTGTCGAGGTAGCCGCGCGTGTACCAGACCTGGGCGAGGTAGAACCAGGCCTTGTTGCGCACGCCGGTCGGCACGTCATTGTTGAGGAGACTGGCGAAGATCTCGCCCGCCTCGTTGTGCACGCCGAGCGAGAGATACAGGCCGCCGGCCAGCAGCCGCGCGTCATCGCCGTCGTGGGGCATGCGCTTCCACTGCTCGTAGGCGAGCAGCCGCGTCAGCGCCTCGAAATCGTGGGCCTCATCGTTCTGGAAGTACAGAAACAGCACATCGCCGTAATGCAGGTCGTGGATGCGCGTCTCCGGCAGCTTCTCCGGGTCGTGGCGGCGAGCGTCGGCTGCGCGCGTGGTGAGCGCCGCCAGCACGGCGGCGAGAAACAGCGCGCGAATGGAGGGCCGACGCGTCAAAGCTCAGTCCCAATCCTTGATCTCGAACTCGGGCTGCAGCTTCCTTTGCCGGTCGTTGATCTTGAGCTCGAGGTACTTCGCGCCCACGGCCTTCTCGAAGCGGATCGAGGCGCCGCGCTTGTAGGCGCGCTCGCTCGGGCCCTTGCCGCTGAAGAACGCGACCAGCTCGTGCTGCCCCACCTTGAGATTGCCGATGTAGAGGCGCTGCACCCCGCCCTTCAGCAGCGCCTCGACCTCGCGCGGCGTATACAGGTAGTTGATCACCTCTTTCTGGTCGATCTTGAGCTGCACCGAGTCGAGTGCGAAAAAGTCACCGACGTCGACCGACAGGAACACCGCCACCTGTGTGTTTGAGGGGAACAGCAGCTCCTCCTCGAGGATGAACAGGTCCTTGTTGAGATCGACTACGTCCTTCTTCAGGCCCTGGATCTGCTGATCGAGGCCGCGCGTGTCGGGCGTGCTCTCGGCGGGGCTCGAGGGCGTCGGCATCACCGATTTCACCTCCGCCCCGGCCGCCTCGGCCGCCTTCTTGAACTGCTCGAGCTTCTGTTGGTCGAGAGTGCCCCCTGGTGGCTGCGCGGCAGGCTGCGATGCGGAAGCGGGCGCCGCCGCGGCCTGACCGGGGTCGGCCGCCGGGGGCGGAGCGGCAGCCGCGGGGCCGCCGACGGTGAGCAGCAACGCGGCGGCGATGCCGGCCGCGAGACGCGCGGCGCGCAATGCACGCCCGGCCAGCGCGGCCGGGGTGGGAGTGAGAGCCATCTCAGGCATGGTGGTTTCCGATCATTCGTTCAGCAGATCGCGCAGCTGTTGCAGGTACACTCCATCGCTCGCCGCCGTGTAGTCGCGCAGCGCATGGCGCACGGTTCCGCCGCGATCGATCAACACGGTCATCGGCAGATTGTCGACCTGGTAGCTGCGGCTCACCTGCTTGGCCGGATCGAGCAGCAGCACGAAGCCCACCGTCAGCGAACGCGCGTACTCGAGCGACCTTCCCGGGTCGTCGTCGACTCCGATGCCGTAGATCTCGAGCCCCGCCGAGCGATACGTGGCCAGACTGCGGTTGAGCGCCGCCAGCTGCGCACGGCAGGGGTTGCAGCGGCTGCTCCAGAAGCTTAAGACCACGACTTCGCCGCGATGTTCTGACAACCGCACGTTGCCCCCGGCCACCGCATGGAGCGCAAAATCCGGTCCCGTCCGGCCGATGAGAGGGTAAGCCGGGTCGGCCTGTGACGCGAGCCCGGCAGCGAGCGCCGCCGCTGCAAGGCCCAGCCGTAACCCCACACCCGTGCGCGCACCGGCCGGCCACGAGCGGGCAAAGCGGCGCTCCGCCACCTCACGCCACGCCGGGCCGTTCGGCCGTTGCCATCTCAATAAAGATCCTTCGCCACCGAGGCGGTCTGCCGCGGCGTCAAGCGCGCAAAATTGCACAGCGCACTTAACACTGTCAACGAAGGGAGCGGCGAAATGAGGCCTGCCGCGTGGTTGCGCCGCGGCTGCCGGAAGGTCGTCGTCAGCAGGCGACAACGTGTGGGGAGCCGGCGTGCCGCCCCGGTGCGCGGCACGCCTTGACGCGCGTCACACGATCGGCGCGAACGCCGTGAGGGCGTCCAACTGAGCCGCGCTGCCGAGCGCCATCGACGGCTGGTTGAAGATGGTCGAATACTGGCCGGTCATGTTCATCAGGCCAAGGTAGTTGAGCAGCACCACCTGGACCAGCGTGGTCACCGCGTTGCCGACGACGCTCGAGCTGGTGACGACGTTGCCGGAGGCGCTGAAGTAGCCGATCTGCTGTCCGGCGGTGCCGTTGAGCAGCGGCGGCCGGCCCTTGGGGCTGTACACCAGGAAGAAGGTCGACGCCACCGAGGAGTTGTCGCCCTGCCAGCCGAGCTTGCCGCGCCCGGCGGTGCTGGTGTCGGGCATCATGTTGGAGTTGAGCGAGCCGTCGCTGAAGACGTAGACCATCACCGGCTGCCCCTTGCGCTGCGCGTACTCGAGCACCGCGCCGATCATCTGGCCGGCCTTGAAGTTGCGCGTCTCGCCCGTAGCGCGCGTGCCGTCGTGGTAGTCGTAGCCACCCATGCTGATCGTGCCGGCGGCGGCGTAGCCGTCGATCACCAGCTTCATGACCGTGGCGGTTGCGGCCGTATCCGAGTCGCTGTTGATCTGCGCCGCCGAGAAGATCGGAGTCGCACCGCCGACGATGAGCGGGTCCTGCGTGGGATCGAGCGCCGCCGGGTTGCCGAACGCGTCCGCGGTGTAGGCAGACTTCGCATACTGGCAGCGCACCTGGTTCTTGAGCGTGGTATCGGCGACTGGGTCGGCGAGCAGCTGCACCCCGGCCGTGCTGCCGCTCGGCGCACTCATCGCGCCGCCGATGCTCGGCTCGCTGCCCGATACGTAGGCGCCGTTGCCGCCGCTGATGCGCGTCTGCGACTCGATCACCGCGACCGAGAGCGGA
>DATIZW010000031.1:0-3445 GCA_035516875.1 Steroidobacteraceae bacterium | reverse complement strand
GGCGAGGCACTCGACCTGATGGAAGGATGGGACGGACCATTTTACGAATGGGCGGCAGCCCAGACGGACGCCAATGCCGAGAGCGACGGCTGATGTGGACACACTCAGCCAGGCTGGCGGTGCTCGGCGCGCTGGTGCTCTCGTGCGCCACCGCCCGCGCCGACGACGCCCGTCGCCCCGAGGAGCCGGATCCGGGCTTTCTCGAATTCCTCGGCAGCGTCGACCGGCTGGCCGAGGTGAACCCGGATTACCTCTCGCAGGGCGCCGAAACCGGCAAGTCCGCGAAGCCAACGCCACCGCCTCCTGCGCCTCTGCCTCCGCCGCCTCCGCCGCCGCGGCAGCCGCTGCCGCCGAGCGCGTCCGCATCCGGGGGGCCGACCAATGAATAACAACTGGCGCTCGCTTGCGCTCGGCGTGCTGCTCGCCGCGGTGGCACTCGCGGCCGCGCCCTCGTATGCGCAGGAGCCGCCGCCCGTCCCGGCCGCAAACCCGCCGGCGCCGGTCCCGCCCGCACCGGTCGCCTGGTCGAGCCTCTCGTCGGATCAGCAGAAGCTGCTCTCGCGCTTCGGCAGCCAGTGGAACACACTGCCGCCGACGCGCCAGCAGGCGCTGGCGCACGGCAGCGAGCGCTGGCTCGGCATGTCGGACGCGGAGAAGAGCCAGGCGCGTGAGCGCTTCTCCCGCTGGCAGGCGCTGCCGCCCGAGCAGCGCCAGGCGGTGCGTCAGCGGTGGCAGAAATTCCAGGCGCTTCCGCCGCACGAGCAGGCGATCGTGCGGCAGAACTACCATCGCTTTCAGCAGCTGCCGCCCGAGCGGCGGCAGGCGCTGCGCGAGCAGTGGCGTAATGCCAGTCCCGCGCAACGTCAGCAGATGATCGAGCACGCGCGCGAGCAGCACCAGCGGCAGATGCAGCACGGCGCAGCGGGACACGCGCCGTCGCACCCGCCCCCGCATCACTGACGCGGGTTCGCCGCGAGTGCCGCGGCCCGTGGCCGCGTCGGGATCGGGATGTTGCAGACGTCGATGTGTCCGGCGGGCACCTTGAACCATTCCTCGTGGCGGTTGCGGCGCGCTTCGACATAGGCGAGGAACGTCGACGTGTCGGTGCGCAGCACTTCCAGCTCGGTGTGCTGTGATGCCGGCAGGTCGGCCGCGAGCCGCACCGAGCGGATGGGCACCCGCTGCTCGGCGTGCTCGTAGAACCCGAGCGGCCCGCCGCCGCGTGGCAGCGCCGACAGCAGCTCGATGCCGGCGATCACCCGGCCGAGAAGCGTGACGTTGCGATCGAGATGTCGTGGCGCCTGCCCGATGACCACGTAGAGCTCGGTGCCGCCGCCGCTGTCGACATCGTTGTCGCGCCCGGCCCCGACCATGCCGTAGCAGTGCACGAGCCAGGCGCGGCCGATGGCCGGGTCCGCCGCGACCGGAAAACCGTCCACGAAGCCAACCTGTGGCGCATAGGTGTCCGGGTCGGCGAGCCGGGTGATGGCGAGTCCGCGCAACGGACGCTCGAATTCAGCGCCGAGCGTGCGCTTCGCGGCGCCAACGGGCCGCGTGCCGTCGGGATCCGCCCACTGCACCACGTAGTTGTCCTGGGCGCGCACGATCGCGAGGCCGTCGAAGTACTTGCCGCGCACCAGGGCGGCGACGTTCGCCACGTGGTTCGGCGCGAACTGCGGCATGAGCTCGATGACGACGCGACCGGAGGAGAGCTCGAGGTACAGCGTGTTCTGCGCGTCAAGCGGCCGCCAGTCCGTGGCCGCCGATGCGGCGAGCACCTCGGCGGCCGTCAGCGGTTTTTTCGGCGGCTCGGGCGCCGCCACTGCGCAGGTGAGCGCGGCTGCGCTCCAGAGCGCGGCCGCGACCGCAGCGCAGCGAGCCGGGCGCGAGCATCGCAGGGCGTTCATCGATCAGGCTCGTGTACCACTGACGCGCGTGAAGCCATCCGCACTCCACTCCTCGGAGCCGACCCCGTTATGGACGAAGAACAGTCCAGCGGGATCGTACTTCTTCTTGATTGCCTGCAGTTTCGGGTAGTGGCCGCCGAAGTAGGCCTGCTGCCAGGTGTCGTTGAAGTAATTGCTCTCGGAGAGGTAGGAGCCCGCCCGGGGCGCAACCCGGCGCAGCTCCTGCGTCGCCAGGTCGATCGCGTGCGCATCGCGACGCGCCGCCTCGAGATCCATCGGCGGCCGCTTCATGCCCGGGTACGAGGGCCGCTCGCCGTCGGCGATGATGGCGAGCGCGAAGGCCTCGGTAACTGCCGGGTTCATCGCGGTATCGAGCGATGCGCGGATCGCCTCCGGCGGTGCGAAGGCGAGACCCTTGTTGAAGTGCAGCCCGACCTCCTTGTGACGGCTCGCGGCGAACAGCGCCTGCGCGAGGCGCGTTTGCCCGGCCTCCTCGAGGAGCGATGCCGGCAGCCACAGCGAATCGTAACCGTGGAGATAAGCGCCGACCTGGTCCTGGTCGCCCTGCCACCAGCCGTGACCCGGCGCGGCATCGGGGCGCAGGTCCGGGATCATGCTGCGATTGCCCTCGATCTCCCACCAGCTCTGCGCCTTGTGCGCTCCGGCACCGAGCTCGTCGGTGGCCGTGTAGTCGGCGGATGCGCGGATCCAGTCGAAAAAGGGCTTCCAGACCGTGCGCGCCTCCTCGCGGCTGAGCCCTTGCTGCACCATCGAGATCTTGAGCGAGTTGCCGGGCTGCACCGCAACCTGCTCGCCCCAGTGCGGATTGGCGAGGCTGCCGGCGTAGAAGGCGAGAAAGCGCGCTATCAGCCGGCGGAAAGCGTCGTCGGATTTCGCCTTGACGGTACCCCAGGCGGCGCCGAAGTACTCGGGCAGCGCGTGCGTGCGCAGCGTGAGGCGGGTGACGACGCCGAACGTGCCCCCGCCGCCGCCCTTGAGCGCCCAGAACAGATCCGCATCGGTGCAGGCGTTGGCGATGCGCACCTGGCCGTCGGCGGTCACCACTTCGGCCTCGAGCAGGCCCGCGGCGGCGTTGCCGAAGCCTTTGGAGAAGCTGCCGAAGCCGCCGCTCTGGATGAGACCCGCGACGCCCACCGAGGTGCAGCCGCCACCCTGTACGTAGCGGCCGGCCCTGGTGGTCACGGCGCTGTAGAGATCGATCCATACCGCGCCCGCGCCGGTCGACACCGCTGGCACGGGCGGCACCTTGCCCTCGCAGCCACGAGCGACAAAGGCGTCGTGCAAGGTCACCTGCTTCATGGCACGCGTCCAGATCAGCAGCGAGTCGGGCGCGTTCGAGGTGCCGAAGTAGCTGTGCGCGCCGCCCTTCACCACCAGGCGCAGGTTGTGAGTGCGCGCGAAGTTGACTGCGGCGGCGACATCGGCGGCGTGGCGCGCCCTGACCGCCCAGACACTCGGCGCCGGCGTCCAGGCGTTGAGGTACCCGGACACCTGGGTGCCCCCGGGCTGATCGCCGA
>DATIZW010000030.1:0-5043 GCA_035516875.1 Steroidobacteraceae bacterium | reverse complement strand
GCCGTTGGTGACGATGGCCACGGTGCTGCCGAGCGCGGTGAAGTCCCAGGCGGCCTGCGGATCCTTGGCGATCGCCAGGCACACCCGCGCCACGCCGGGCGTGTACAGGTCGCGCAGCACCTGGCGCGTATTGATGGGAAGAGTCGCCACGGTGCGGATCTTGCCGCCCCGGTGGCGGTTGAAGACGCGGTCGGACTTGCCGACGAAGCGTGCGGTCGATAGTTGCCCGATCCGGTCGTAGAGCGAGCGGTCCGCCTCCTCGTCCATCTCGAGCGTGATCTCCCAGAGCGTGCGGCCCTGGTCGCGCCGCAGCGCGGTGAGATGCTCGATGGCGAGCCCCGCATCGGCGATGACCTGCAGGACTTTCGCGAGGCTCCCCGGCTGATGCACCGTCTCGACGATGATGATCTCGGGGATCTTCATGGCGCAGAGCGTGCACCAACGCCTGCGCCGATTCCACCTTGCGCGCGCCACGGATGTCGCCACCGTCGGATACCCGCCAAGCACCCCAGGAAATTGCGCTTGCCGTGACGAGTACGTGCAGCGCGCTTGGCAAGACGCGCAATTTCCTGGGGACCCCGTTATCATGCGCGCCCTCTCGTCGGGCCTGCGTTTTTGCGCTCCAGGAGACCGTCCCGTGGCCACAGCCGCTGCTTCCACGCCCGCCGCGGGTAAACCCACCGGCGCGGCACTCGACCCGCTCGACCTTTTCGGTGTTCGCGCCGCGCTCAGCGACGAGGAGCGTCTGGTGCAGGAGTCGGTCGCGCGGCTCGTCGATGCCGAGGTGCTGCCGGTCATCCAGCGCTGTTTCGAGGAGCACCGCTTCCCGCAGGATCTCATCCCGAAGCTGGCATCGCTCGGGCTGCTCGGCTCCTCGATCCAGGGCTACGAGTGCGCCGGACTCAACGCCGTCTGCTACGGGCTCATTTGCCAGGAGCTCGAGCGCGGGGATTCCGCCATCCGTAGCTTCGTCTCGGTGCAGTCGTCACTGTGCATGTACCCGATCTTCACCTACGGCTCCGAGGAGCAGAGGCAGAAGTACCTGCCGCGCATGGCGCGCGGCGAGGTTATCGGCTGCTTCGGGCTCACCGAGCCGCACGGCGGGTCCGATCCTGCCAACATGAAGACGCACGCCCGCAAGCGCGGCACGGACTGGGTGCTGAACGGCGCGAAGATGTGGATCACCAACGGCAGCATCGCGGATGTCGCCGTGGTGTGGGCCATGACCCCGGAGGGCATCCGCGGCTTCCTCGTCGACAAGGGCGCACCGGGATTCTCCGCTCCCGAGATCAAGCACAAGTTCTCACTGCGCGCCTCGGTGACCGCCGGGCTGTTCTTCGACAACGTCGTGGTGCCGGAAAGCCAGGTGCTCCCCGGGGTCGTGGGACTGAAGGGGCCGTTGTCGTGTCTCACGCAGGCGCGCTACGGCATCTGCTGGGGAGTGCTCGGGGCGGCGCAGGCCTGTCTCGGGCAACTGCTCGACTACACCGCCTCGCGCACGCTCTTCGGCCGGCCGCTCGCCGCCAACCAGGCCATCCAGATACGCCTCGCCGACATGGCGCGGCGCCTCACCAGCGCGCAGCTGCTGGCGTTGCAGCTCGGGCGGTTGAAGGATGCCGGCACGCTGCAGCCGACGCAGGTGTCGCTCGCCAAGTGGAACAACTGCCGCATGGCGCTCGATGTGGCCCGCGACTGTCGCGACATGTTAGGCGGCGCCGGCATCTCGGCCGAGTACCCGCCCATCCGTCACATGCTCAATCTCGAGAGCGTCGTCACCTACGAGGGCACGGAGAGCATCCACCAGCTCAGCGTGGGGCGCGAGCTCACCGGCATCAGCGCGTTCTGACGCGAGTCAGTGCAATTCCATGGCGAGCGGACGCGCCAGGTAGCAGCCGATCGCGATCAGTACCAGATAGCCGAGCAGGATGAAGGTCCAGCCCATGTTGTGGCGGATCACGTCACCCTCCTTGCGCACGAACTTGCTGGTCGAGACGCCGACGCTCGCGGTCTGTGGGGCTACCGGCTTGCCGATTTCCGCGCCCACCGAGTTGAGGGTCGGCAGCAGCAGCGGCGGCATGCCGAGCTGCGCGCCGACCAGCGCCTGGAACTTACCGAACATGGCGTTGGTCGAGGTGTTGGAGCCCGAGAGCGCCACGCCGATGAAGCCGAGCAGAGGCGCGACGATGATGAACGCCGTGCCCATGCTGGCGAAGCCCTTGGCGAGCGAGGCCGCCATGCCGGAGTAGTTGAAGGTGTAGGCGAGCCCGAAGATGAACACGCCGACGAGCAGCGCCCCCCACATCTGGTGGAAAGTGCGGCGGAACACCTCGCCGATCTGATCGGCCTTCAGCTTGCCCATGGCGAGCAGCAACAGCGCCACGAGGATCCACGAGGCGAGGATCGCGCTGCCGCCGATGTAGGGGGCGAACTTGAACACCGCCGTGACATCGGGCTTCTGCCAGTCGCAGGCCACCGCCGCCGCCGAGCAGCCGACCGCCCGGGCGCTGAACCAGGTGACTTTCGGCAGCGGTGACCAGGGGCCCGTCCAGGCCGCCACCACGAGCAGCAGCACGACGAACGGCATCCACGCCTGCAGCACTTCCCCGAACTTCAGCCCGTGCCCCTCGGTCTGTCGGGCAGCCGCAGCGATCGGTATGCCGCCATAGCCGAGCACGGTCGCCGGCTGCCACACCTTCAGTAGCAGCAGCAGCGCGACGAAGCACACGATCGCACCGGTGATGTCGGGCAGATAGGGTCCGAGGTGCACGGCGACCGGATACTGGCCCGCGATGTAGCCGAGCGAGCCCACCACGGCGAGCGGCCAGCCCCCCTTCAGCCCTTCCCTGCCCGAGACCAGGTAGAGCAGCACCCACGGCGGCAGCAGCGCCAGCACCGCGACGACCGTGCCCACCGAGCCCGAGAGCGCGAGCAACGGATAGTTGGTCACGGCGGCGAGCGCGATAATCGGCGCGCCGAGCGCGCCGTAGGAGACCGGCGCATTGTTGGCGATCGCGGCCACGCGGATCGCATTGAGGTCGGAGATGCCGAGCGAGATCAGAATCGGCGCTACCACCGCCCACGGATAACCGAAACCCACCAGCCCCTCGAGCAGTGCGCCGAAGGCCCAGGCGAACAGCATGGTCTGCACGCGCACGTCGAGGCTGCCCTGCGCGATCAGCCAGCGGCGAAAATTCTCGAACACCCCGCTCACGCCGAGCGTGTTGAAGAGCACCATGCCCCAGAAGGTGATCCAGTCGACGTTCCATACGCCGGTCGCCGCGCCGTACACGTAAGCGTGTGCGCCGCTGTTGAACGGCATCTTCCAGATCCACCCCGCCATGACGAAGGTGATGATGGAGCCGATCAGTGTCGCGAGCCACGCAGGCATGCGCAGCACGGCCAGCAGCAGCAGCAGCGATACCACGGGGATCAGCGCTACCAGGCAGGTGAGCGTCAGGTTGCCGAGCGGATCGATCAGTTGGTGGAACATGATTCCTCCCTCGATAACCCGCCCGGCGTGGCCGGGCTATCGGGATCGCCACGGTTTGTTTTTTGTGCTTCCGAGCGGGACGACAACCTAGCACGGGTGCCGGGAGGGCTCAACGTCGGCGCGCCGGCCGCCTGCGCGGTTGCCCGCTGCCGGGGCGGGCGGCCGGGGACGCCGGCCGTGGACCGGGTAGCAGCGGAAATACGCTGTCAGCTAGCCGCGCGTAGCCCGGCGCGCGCGAGCTGACGTCGCCGCCGCGCTCCCTCGGCAGCGCGTCGCCCGCAAAGCTCGTGGGGCGCACTCCGGCAATGACGCTGTTGCCGCGCTCGCCCGCCAGCCCGGCGCCGGCGCGGCCGCGCCGCCACCGGCCACAGTGGCCTCTCCCGCGCCCGGGAAGACGACGCCGCCGGCGAGCAGTGCCAGCAGGGCCAGCCAGTTGCTGAGGCGCTCCAGGCGCCCTCTCGGGTCTCTTGACGGCGGCGACACTGTGGTCATGCGTCTCTCCCACGGGGCCATGGGAGGAGATTTCGCCGCAGCCAGGTGCGTGCGCGCGGGCGCAAAAGTGTCGCGGTGGCGCTGAATCGTGGCGCAAAGTGGCAGCGTCGGTGAGCTTTCACGGCGCGCGTGCAGCCTGTAGCCTTGATTTCCATGAAGCGTCTCGTTGCCATCGTCGAGGACGAAGCGGCGATCCGCGACAACTACGCGGCCGCTTTTACGCGCGAAGGCTACGCGGTGCGCACCTACGCCAACCGCGCCCAGGCCATGAGCGCCTTCGCCGCGCGCTTGCCGGATCTCGCGGTCATCGACATCTCGCTCGAGCAGGAGCCCGAGGGCGGTTTCGAGCTGTGCCGGCAGCTGCGCGCGTTGTCGGCGGAGCTGCCCATCATCTTCCTCACGGCGCGCGACAGCGAGCTCGATGCCGTGTCGGGACTGCGTCTCGGTGCGGACGATTTCCTCACCAAGGACCTGAGCCTGCCGCATCTGATCGCGCGGGTGAACGCGCTGTTCCGCCGCGTGGACGCGCTGCGCAAACCCGCGGCGCCGGGCGAAGTCATCCGCCGCGGCGCGCTCACTCTCGATGCCGAGCGCATGCAGGCGCAATGGGACGGCAAGGTAGTGTTGCTGTCGCTCACCGAGTTCTGGATCGTGCACGCGCTGGTGCGCCATCCCGGACACGTCAAGAACCGCCAGCAGCTCATGGACGCCGCCAACGTCGTACTCGACGACAACACCATCACCTCGCACGTGAAGCGTATCCGTCGCAAGTTCCAGGGCGTCGATCCGCGCTTCGACGCGGTGCAGACGGTCTACGGCATGGGCTATCGCTGGGTCGAGTAGCGGCGCGCTCATGTCGCTGCGGCTCAAGCTGCTGGCTCTCGGGCTCGCCACGCTGGTACTGCCCTGGGGCGGTTGCCGCTACGCACGCGAGATGGAAAGCGCACTGCGCGAAGGCGAGCAGACATCGCTGCAAGCCGTATCGCAGACCATCGCGGCATCGCTCCAGGGGCGCACCGACCTGCTTTACCGCGAGGCGCCGCCGCCGGCCGACACGGCGG
>DATIZW010000029.1:0-11815 GCA_035516875.1 Steroidobacteraceae bacterium | reverse complement strand
GCTCGACGTCGACGAGGAGCGGCGCCGCATCTCGCTCGGGCTCAAGCAATGCCAGGCCAACCCGTGGAAGGAGTTCGCCGAGAACTACAACCGCGGCGACAAAGTGGCCGGCCAGATCAAGTCGATCACCGACTTCGGCATCTTCATAGGCCTCCCGGGCAACATCGACGGGCTGGTGCACCTGTCCGACATCTCCTGGGACCAGCCGGGCGAGGAGGCGGTGCGCAACTACCAGAAGGGACAGCAGCTCGAAGCGATGGTGCTGTCGATCGACCCGGAGCGCGAGCGCATCTCGCTCGGCATCAAGCAGCTCGCCAAGGACCCGTTCTCCGCCTACATCGCCGACAACCCCAAGGGCACGATCGTCAAGGGTGTGGTGAAGGAGGTCGATGCGCGCGGCGCGGTCATCGATCTCGGCAACGGCATCGAAGGGCAGCTGCGCGCCTCCGAGCTCGGCCGTGAGCGCGTGGAGGATGCGCGCGCGGTGCTCAAGGTGGGCGAGGAGGTCGAGGCCAAGTTCACCGGCGTCGATCGCAAGTCGCGCACCATCTCGCTGTCGATCAAGGCGAAGGAGGCCCACGAGGAGGCGGAGGCGGTGCAGAGCTACCGCTCGGAGACTACGACCTCCGGCACCAGCCTCGGGGATCTGCTGAAGGAGCAGATCGAATCCGGAGAGGGCCGCTGAGGCCAATGACGAAGTCGGAACTCATCGAGATCATCACTGCCAAGCAGAAGCATCTGCCGGCGAAGGACGTCGAGCTCGCGCTCAAGCAGATTCTCGAGATCATGAGCGATGCGCTCTCGCAGGGCGAGCGCATCGAGATTCGCGGCTTCGGCAGCTTCTCGCTGCATTTCCGGCCCCCGCGCCAGGGACGCAATCCCAAGACCGGGGAGGCGGTCGCGCTCTCGGGCAAGCACGTGCCGCACTTCAAGCCCGGCAAGGACCTGCGTGAGCGCGTGAACGACGGCGCCGGCCGCCCGATCCGCGACTGAGCCGCAGCGAGCCTCCCCCACCCCGCGCGGCGGGTGTTTTGGGCGGCCCGGCGGACCTGCTATCGTCATCATTCAGTGTTCGAGCTTCCTCCACTGCTGCTGGCGCTGGCCTTCATCCTGGTGGGCCTGGCCGCCTGGTTTCTCGGCCGCCGCAACGGCACCGCCCGCACCGTGCGGCTGCCGCGCGACTACTATGTCGGCCTCGATCACCTCATCAACGATCGCTTCGATCACGCCGCCGAGATCTTCGCCCGCATGGCGGAGGCCGACGGCGATGCCGCGGAAATCCAGTTCGCCCTCGGAAGCCTGTTCCGCCGGCGCGGCGAGGTGGATCGGGCGATCGCGATTCACTCGCGGCTGCGTGACCACGGCGGCCCGGGCCTTGCCGACAAGGCGGCCTTTGCGCTCGCTCTTGACTACCAGAGCGCCGGCCTCATGGACCGCGCCGAGCGTGTTCTCGAGGAGCTGGCGGCCTCGCGCGAGTACCGGCGCACCGCGCTCGATCACCTGGTGCGCATCTACGAGGCGCAGGGCGACTGGGCGAAGGCGCTCAAGGTGTTTCACGAGCTGCCGCCGGCGGTACAGCTCGAGCGCGCACGCGTGGCGGCGCACTACCTGTGTGAGCTCGCCGAGCACGCCCTGGTGCAGGGCGACAGCGAACGCGCACGCACACTGCTGCGCCAGGCGCGCACCCATCAGGCGGCGCTGCCGCGCGCCGACATGCTCACCGCGCGCATCGCGCAGCAGGCCGGGGACGCCGGCGGGGCGCTGCTCCTTTATCTGCATGCGCTCGAGACGGCGCCGGGCCTGGCGCTCGAGATCATCCCCTCGGTGCTCGCCATCGCGCGGCAGATGCGCCGGCACGATATGTTGAATGAGCTCGGACGGCGGCTGCGTCAGAGCGGCGGCGTGAGCCCGCGGCAGCTGGCATGGCTGCTGGCGACCGCGGTACCCGCGGAGGACATGGCGCAGCTGCCGGGAATCACCGCCGAGCTCGGTGGCGGAATGGAGTCGGCGGCCGAGGCGAGCTCGCTCAGCGCGCTGCTGACGCGGATCGGTGACGCCGGCGGCCGCTATCAGTGCAATGAGTGCGGCCTCAACAGTGTTGGCTGGTACTGGCGCTGTCCCAAGTGCCGCTCGTGGGACAGCATGAGTCCGGCGGTGTTCAAGTGGGCCGAGCGCGCCGACCACGTGGTACGCGCCTCGTGACCGCGTGAGGCGCGCTCGCGACCAGGAGAGTTTGCGATGACGACGAATGCGAAATCGCCGATCCGCACGGCGGTGTTTCCGGTGGCGGGGCGCGGGACGCGCTTTCTGCCGGCCACCAAGGCGAGTCCGAAGGAGATGCTGCCGGTGGTGGACAAGCCGCTGATCCAGTACGCGGTCGAGGAAGCGCTAGCCGCGGGCGCGCAGCGGCTGGTGTTCATTACCGGCGCCTCCAAGCGCGCCATCGAGGATCACTTTGATTCCGACCAGGAGCTCGAGCTGATGCTCAAGCTCCAGGGCAAGAGCGATCTGCTCAACCAGCTACGCAGCGTGCTGCCGTCCTACGCCTCCTGCATCTATATCCGCCAGCCCGCGCCGCTCGGACTCGGGCATGCGGTGCTGTGCGCGCAGCCCGCGGTCGGCGCGGAGCCTTTCTTCGTTCACCTCGCGGACGACCTGATCCGCAGCGAGGTGGCGTGCCTTGCACAGATGGCCCGGGTCTACGAGGCCAAGCGTGCCAGCGTGCTCGGCGTGCAGGCGGTGCCGCGTCAGGACACCGAGAAGTACGGCATCGTGGCCGTCGAGGCCGATCGCTCCACCACCAGCCGCGTGCGCAGCATCGTGGAGAAGCCCAAGCCGTCGGTGGCGCCTTCCAACCTCGCGGTGGTCGGCCGCTACGTGCTCGCGCCGGCGATCTTCGAGCACCTCGAACGCGTCGGCCGTGGCGCAGGTGGCGAGATTCAGCTCACCGACGGCATTGCCGCGCTGATGCGCGAGGAGGCGGTGTACGCCTACCGCTTCGAGGGCAAGCGCTACGACTGTGGCAGCAAGCTCGGGTATCTGCAGGCGACGGTCGAGTACGCCCTCGGTCACCCGGCGCTCGGGCGCGAGTTCCGCAGGTACCTGCGGGGGCTCGATGTCTCCGCGGCGGCGACCGAGAATCCGCGTACGCGTGCCGGCAACGGCCGCGCCACCAACGGCAGCGGCGCGCGCCGTCACGGCGCAGGAGCGAAGCGGGCGCGACGCGGCAGCGCGCGGCGCCGGTCCGCCGCCGGGTCACGCCCGGCCTAGTCAGAACACCAGCGAGAGCGTCGCGAAGTCCTGGCCGCGGTTCGGCAGTTGCAGGCCGGCGTTCGACCAATGGCGGATGGCGAGCTCGATCGCTACGACATGACTGATGCGCCAGCGCACGGCGAGCTGTTCGGCGAAATTCCAGTGAGTCGAATTGAGGCCGTCGATCTCGGTCTTGTAGGAGGCACCGAGTCCGACGTATAGCCCCCATGACGCGTTGCCCGCCAGCCGCCAGCGTCGCGACAGCGAAAAGCCCCAGTACGGGTTGGCAAAGCGACGTGGCGGGAACATGTCGAATGCTTCGAGCATCTGCGGCGTGCTCATGCGAAATGCGTCGAGCTCATAGCGGCCGTCGCTCCAGTCGAACGCGAACGCCGCCACGATGCCGTCGGTCTTGGCCCAGTAGTGGTAGGTGCCGCCGACCCCGACCGACAGCTCGCACCCCGCGCACAGCACATCGTCGACGTGCACGTCTGCGGCCGCCGCAGGCTGCAGTAACGTGCGAGACAGCAGCGCGATGCCGAGGACCGTCCCTGCGATCGAGGAGTAGAGCACTAGGCGCGGGGCGTCCGCGGTCGTCCATGTGCGCGCCCCGCGGACAGCATAAGACACCCGGGTGCCGGCAAGCTCGGCACTAGCGCTCGAGCGGCTGTTCCCCTCACGCCTCGGTGTCTACGGCAACCACACCGTGACGAGCGCACCGCCGCCCGGACGATTGGCGAGACTCAGCCGCCCGCCGTGGGCCTCGACGATCTCACGGCACAGCGTCAGCCCGAGCCCGGTACCGGCCGCCTTGGTGGAGAAGAACGGCAGCAGCGCGTCGCGCAGCACGCTGTCGCTGAGACCGCAGCCACGGTCGGCGATCTCGAGGCGAAACCCCGGGGCTCCGCTGCGCACTCCGACCGTGATCTCTTCGGGCGGCGAGCCGGACTCGGCGGCATTCTTCAGCCGGTTGATCAGCACCTGCTCGATCTGGGCAGCATCGAAGTTCGCCTGCGCCTCGGGGAGCGGACCGTCGAGGTGAAAGGGCAGCGTTCCCTCGAGGCGCGCCAGGAACTGCGGCCAGGACACCGCCGCCGGCCGCGGGCGCGGCAGCTTGGCAAAGCGCCCGTAGCCGTCGATGAAGGACGCCAGGTGCGCGGCGCGCTCACTGATGGTGGTGAACACGCGCTCGAGCTGGGCGCCCTCGGGTGCGCGCGCCAGCAGCAGCCCCGAATGCGCGAGCGAGCTGATGGGCGCAAGGGAGTTGTTGAGCTCGTGAGCGATGACGCGGATCACCCGCTTCCATACCATGACCTCCTGCGCAGCCAGCTCGCGCGTCAGCTGCTTGAGGAGCACCAGGCGATGCGGCCGCGCGTTGAGCAGAAAGCCGCGCTGCGCCAGGTGATACACCTGTGCCTCGCCCTCGACCTCCATGGTGAACAGCGTGTCGCCACCGCCGCTCAGCGCCTCGCGCAGCGGCGCGGGTGCGTCGGCGAGCACCCCGACGAACTCGAGGCCTTCGAGCTTGCGCCCGCCGCGCAGCAGCTGCCGCGCCACGACGTTGCTGTAAACCACGCGACCGCCGTCATCGGTGAGCACCATGGCGAGCGGCGTGCTCTGAATCACGGTGTCGAGCAGCAGCTCGCGCTGGTACAGATCGAGCCGCTCGCGCCGCAGCAGCTCGCCGAGGGAGTTGTAGGCGCTGACGAGCGCGGTGAGCTCGACGTCAGGTGTCGCGCCGACACTGATGCTGAAGTCGCGGTCGCGCAGGCTGACGATGCCGTCGCGCACGGCCCGCAGCACCCGCACCCAGGGACGGGTGATGCGCCGCGCGAGCCACAGCAGCAGCGGCGCCGCCGCGAGAATTCCGGCGAGCGCCGCGGGGAGCGGCGGCAGCCAGTGCGCGGCAAGCGCCGTCACGGCCGCGCTGAGGGCCGCGACGACTGCCAGCGCCGCTGCGGCGCGTCCCGCGAGCGACCAGCGCGGCATCACGGCGCGGGCGGTGGCCGGGGCGCTTCGACCCTGAGGCCGAGTTTCTCCATGCGCCGGTAGAGTGCCTGACGGGACAGTCCCAGGTCACGTGCCGCATGGGCAATCACGCCGCGAGCGCGCTCGAGCGCCTGCTCGATGCTGGCGCGATCCGGGGCGCTGTCTTCACTCGCCGCGGACGGCGCGGTTGGCAGATTGAGCGCCGCGGCCCCGATCGCCGACCCGGGCGACAGCAAGCAGGCGCGGCGGATGGCGTTCTGCAGCTCGCGCACGTTGCCGGGCCAGGGGTAACGGCTGAGGACATCGGTCGCCTCGGGCGTCAGCACGAAGCCAGGCTCGAGAAAATGAGCGGCCAGCGGCAGGATGTCCTCGCGCCGCTCGGCAAGCGGTGGAACCTCGAGCTCGATGACATTGAGGCGGTAGAACAGATCCTCGCGGAAGCGCCCGGCACGGATCGCCTCGCGCAGGTTGGTGTTGGTGGCGGCGATCACCCGCACGCTGGTGCGCCGGGTCTGGTTCGATCCCAGTCGCTCGAACTCTCCGGTCTGCAGCACGCGCAGCAGCTTCGCCTGGCTGCCGCCGGCGAGCGTACCGAGCTCGTCGAGGAACAGCGTGCCGCCCTCGGCCGCCTCGAAGCGACCGGCGCGCGCGCGCGCACCGGTGAAGGCACCGGCCTCGGTGCCGAACAGCTCCGCCTCGATCAGCTCGTTCGGCAGCGCAGCCAGATTGACCTTGAAGTAGGCCCGCTCCGCCCGTGCGGAGTTCGCCTGGACGATGTCCGCAAGTACCTCCTTGCCGGCACCGTTCGGTCCGGTGATGAGGACCGGCACCTCGGCGCGCGCCACCTGGGTGGCCATCGACACCAGCGTGTGCATCGCCTCGCTCTCGTACACGACGCCACGCAGATCGAAGCGCTCCGCGAGCGCGGCGCGCGCCTCGCGGCGGCCGTTGCGCAGCGCGTCGGCCTCGGCGCGCGCGCTGCGCAGATCGAGCAGGTTGCGCACGCTGGTGAGGAGGCGCGCATCGTCCCAGGGCTTGGCGATGTAGTCGGCGGCGCCGGCGCGCACCAGCTCGACCGCGGTCTCGAGGTGCGTCCAGGCCGTGAGCAGGATGATCGGTAGCTGCGGGAAGCGGGCACGGATCGCGCGAAACAGCGTGATGCCTTCCTCGCCGCTGGTCGCTTCGCGACGGAAGTTCATGTCCTGGATCACCAGGTCGACGCTCTCGCGCGCGAGCGCCGCGAGACCTTCTGCCGGCGCCGCCGCGGTCAGCACCCGCGCCCCGTGCAGCGACAGCAGCACGTCGAAGGCGGTGCGGACGCCCTCGCTGTCGTCGACCACCAGGATGTTGCGGCCGGCGAGACTGCTGCGCAGCGTCGGAAGCGCGTTCTCTCTCATGGACGTGATGCTAGCATCACGCCGCGCTCACACCGTGCGCGTGGCGACCGAGGGCGGCACGGTGGCGGCGCGCCGCGCGGGCTGCCAGGCGGCGAGTTGACCGATCGCCCACAGCGCGAGCACCCCTCCCACGAGGTAATACAGGTTCAAGCGCGGCAGCGCGTACTCGAGCGACAGCCAGTACCCGGCGGCGAGCGCGAGCGCACAGCCAACGAGCACACCGGAGCTCGTGATCAGCCCGTTCTCGATGAGAAAGTAGCGCACGATGTCGCGGCGGCGCGCGCCCACCGCGCGGCGGGTGCCGATCTGCTTGGTGCGCGTGCTGACGTTGAAGGTCGCGAGCGCGAACACCCCGAGGCAGGTCACGGCGATCACCAGCGCCGTCACCGTGAGCAGATAGATCTCCATGGCACGGTCCCACAGGTAGCTCAGGTTCTTGAAATAGCTGAGCGGCCGTACCCAGTTGACGACGCGATCGGGGTTCGACTTCGCCAGATGTGCCTCGGCGAGCCGCAGGACGGTGTCACGCTGTCCGGGCTGGGTTCGCACCGCGTAGTGGACACCGTCGAAGAACGGCGCCGGCAGGCGCGGCATGAGGTAGAGCCAGTCCGGGTGGGGATTGTCGGGGAAGTTGCCCATGATCGGGTCGATCACGCCGATGATGGTGGCGCTCTGTCCGAGCAGGTCATACACCGGCTTGCCGAGCGGGTTCTGGTGGGGAAACAGGTGCTCGGCCAGCGCGCGGCTCACGATCACCTCCGGCACGAACTGCGAGGCGTTGTTCTCGGTGAGCGGCGGCTGGATCTCCTCGTGGCGGAAATTGCGCCCGGCGACGAGGTGCACGCCGAGCGTGGCGATCCCCTGCTCGTCGATCTCCATGTGATTGACGGAGTCGGTCGGCGGCGCGCCCGGCCGCGGCATGAGGGCGCCGGCGCTGCCGCTGCCCGAGAGCGGCACGGCGCTGATGGCGCTGGCCGCGACCACGCCCGGGAGGCTGCGCAGCCAGGAGAGATCCTCCTCGATCGAGGCCACTTCCTGATAGCGGGCGGTGAAACCCGTGCTCAGGATCATCAGCAGGTTGGGCTCATCGATCCCGGTCGGCCGGCCGATCTTCTCGACCCGCTGCACGACGATGTAGAGCGCATTCACCAGCACCGCGAGAGCAATGGCGATCTGCACGGCGACCAGCACCGCGCCGGTGCGGTTGCGCAGCAGCGCCGACAGGATGGGACGGACACCGAGGCTCATGTTGACTCCTTTACTGGCTCTTCAGGTATACCGCGGGCGGCAGCTGGCCGATGCGCCACGCCGGATAGAGTCCCGCGGCGACCGTTGCGGCGACGGCGAGGATGACCGCCCACACGACGCCGACGACATCGAAGTGGGTGAGCTCCTGGTAGCCGCCACGCTGGCCGAGATGCGCGGCGGCGTACAGGTGATGGACGGCGGCCAGCCCGAGCGTAGCGAGCAGAAGTCCGAGGGCGGCACCGACCACCGACACCGCGCCTACCTCGACGAGGTGCTGCACGAAGATCTGCCGCCGGCTCGCACCGAGCGCGCGGCGTACGCCGGTGATCGTCGCGCCGTTGAGGAACTTGGCGAGCAGCAGGCCCACCGTGTTGATCAGACACAGGGCGAGGAACGCAAACGCCAGGCCAACCAGCACGCGATTATCATTGTCGACCACCTTGTTGTCGCGCAGCCACTGCGCCACGTTCGTCAGCCGGTTGTCACGGGCGCGCGGGAAGCGGCCGGCCTTGTGCTGCTCGGCCCAATAGCCGTCGATCAGGGACTGCATGCGCTCGCGGCTCGCGGCGTCGGGCAGCTCGACCCACATCTGCTGCCAGACGCAATCCGAGGCGATGAACTCCTTGTAGTTGTCGACCTTCTCCGCACGCCAGCAGTCGGTGTCCTCGTTGTTGAGCAGCGCCAGATCGATGCCCCACTGTTGCGGGATATACGCCTTGTCGGGAGGAGCGAAGTTGCCGCCATTCAGGTCGTAGTACTTCGGGCGCGGGAACCACTCATCGAGCACGCCGATGACGCGGAACTCATGGTCGTTCCAGCGCAGCGTGCGGCCCACGCTGTTGCTGCCGCCGAAGAGCTTCTCGTTCTCCTCGCGTGACAGCACGATCACCGGTTGCGCCGGCCGGTCGGCGGAGGCGCTCCAGCCGTTGCCGTAGAGGAACGGCACCTCGAACATCGCGAAGAAATCGGCGCTGGTGAGACGTGTACTGACGCGCTCCGGTGCCGCGGAGCCGACGCCGCTGATGACGCCGTCGACGCTGTACATGACGACCTTGCGCTCGGGGATGTTGGAGGCGAAGAGGTACTGGCTGTCCTTGTAGGTCATCTGCGGCGGCGGCCCCGTCCAATCCGGGCGCCACGGCTGGTTCGGGTCCCAGTTGTCCATGGTGACGGCGTACAGCCGGTCGTTCTTCCACCAGATGGGATTGCCCGACATGGCGTGGTAGACGGTGAGCGTCATGATGCACACCGCGACGCCGAGCGCGATGGCGAGCACCATGAGTGCGGTGAGGCCCGGGTTGCGGCCGAAGCTCTTGAGGGCGAGGCGCGTGTAGTAGCCGAGCATGGCAGCTCCTTTGGCAAAGGCCGATCAGGCGAACGCCGAGCCGGGCGCGCCGCTGGCGCCCGGCGCCGCGGCCTGCACCGCTGCGGCACGCGGCTCGTAGGCGCGGAAGTCGGAGATCTGGCCGTCGATCAGGTGCACGTTGCGCTGCGCGCGGCGCGCCAGCTCCGGGTCGTGCGTCACGAGCAGGATGGTCGTGCCCATTTCGTTGATCTGCTCGAGCAGGTCCATGACCTGGCGCGACATCAGCGAGTCGAGGTTGCCGGTGGGCTCGTCGGCGAGCAGGAATGCCGGGTCGCCGGCAATGGCCCGCGCGATCGCGACCCGCTGCTGCTGGCCGCCCGAGAGCTGCGCCGGCATGTGCTTCATCCGTGAGGCGAGCCCGACGAGCTCGAGCGCACTGTTGATGCGCTCGTCGCGATCGGCGGCCGTGAGACGCCGGTAGCGCAGCGGCACGTCGACATTGTCGTACACGTTGAGGTCGGGGATCAGGTTGAAGCTTTGGAAGATGAAGCCGATGCGCTCGTTGCGCAGCCGTGAGCGTGCGTCGTCCGAGAGCCGCCGCACGTCAGTGCCCTCGAGCTCGTAGCTGCCCGCATCGAAGTCCTCGAGCAGGCCGGCCACGTTGAGGAAAGTGGTCTTGCCCGAGCCCGAAGGCCCGGTGACCGCGACGAACTCGCCCTCGGCCACCTCGAGCGAGAACTTGCGCAGCGCGTAAGTCTCGATGAGATCGGTGCGGTAGATCTTGCTGACGTCGTGCATCCTGAGCATGGGTTTTTCCTCGATGCGTTCCGTGAGACTTCAGTTGGAGATAGCGACCTCGGGTGCCTCGTTGGCATCCCGCATGTCGGAAATGACGACCTGATCGCCGGCGGTGAGGCCGCGTACCACCTCGATCTCGGCGACCGAAGGCGTGCCCAGCACCACCGGCACGCGCACCGCGTGCGAGCCACGCGCCACGTAGACCGCGTGAGTCGCCTCGTCGATGAAAGAGCCGCGCTCGAACTTGAGCACGCCGTCGCGCTCATCGAGCACGATGCGCACCGCGGTGCGCTCGTTCTGCCGCAGCCCCGGGGGCTGCCCGCCGGTGAACTTCACGCGCCCGACCACCTCGTTCTGCCGCACTTCCGGGGAGATCGCCGTGACGGCGCCGGGCACCACGCGCCCCTCGACGGTGATGTCGGCACGCAGGCCCGGCTTGATCTCGCCGGCATAGGTCTCGGCCACGCGGAACTCGATTTCGAAGGCCGATAGGTCGACCACGGTGAGGAGCGGCGCGTTCGCCGCGACCAGCGTCTTCTGCGGCTGGGCGAGGTTCGCCACCATGCCGTTCACCGGCGAGCGCACGCTGAGCGCGGCGACGCGAGCGCGCAACGCCGCGACCACGAGCGCCTGGCGATCGCGCTCGAGACGCTTGGTGCGCAGCTCGAGCGCCAGGCTGTCGCGCTCGAGGCTTGCGGTGTCGCGCGCGTGCTCGAAGTTCAGCCGGGCGGTCGACACGTCGTCGATGGCGCGCTGGTAGTCGCGCTCGCTGATGACGCGCTGATCCCAGGCCCACTGCGAGCGCTTGAGCTCGCGCTGCGCAGCCTCGATGGCCACCTGGGCGAGATCGGCCTGCTGCTTACTGGTGAGCATTTCGCGGCGGATCTCGAGCTGCTGCCGTCCGAGCGCGGCATCGAGGCTGTCGAGCGTGGCCTGCTCGCGCTTGAGCTCACTCTCAAGCTCGGGGCTGTCGAGCGTCGCGAGGATCTGCCCCTGGCGGATGGCATCTCCGGCGCGCGCCAGGTAGCTCACGGTGCCCGGCGCGATGGCGAACAGCGTCGGGTTTACCGCGGCCACGACGGTGCCGTCGGCGGCGACGTCACGCACGAAGTGCCCGCGCTTGACCTCGGCGAGGCGCAGCCGCTCGTGCGCGAGCACCGTTGCGGTTGCGAGCCAACCGTGCACCGCCCAGGCGAGGAGCGCCAGCGGCAAGGCGCCGGCAGCGAGGGTCAGCGCCAGGCGGTGGCGGTGCCACAGGGAGCGGGCCCTCGACAGCGGTACGTCCTGCGCTTCGGTGCCGCGCATGCGAATGGCATCGCGCGCCGTTGCGGCCGAGTCGGGCTCAGGAATTTTTTTCAACTGTGCGAGCTTCATGTGCCCGTGCTCGTGCATCCGCCGTGCCAGCGGCGGTGGCTCGCGCTCGCCGCGCACAAGCGTCTGAGCGCGCAGGAAATCCCGAGTGCGCTGCGCCTGCGCGCACGCCAGCCTCGTGTCCGCGTCGCGGACGGCGGACACCGGCGGACACCTGCGCCGGACGCGCCGAGCGCTTGCGCCTGCGCAGGCGAGGCGCGCAAAGTCGCTCTTGCTTGCAGCCTACAAGGAGGAGCCGATGGCCAATCGTCGCTTGCCCGATACGAAGTCCACCAGTCCCACCGTCCCTGCCGAGGCGGCCGTGCACAACCCGCCGCGCGCGCGCAAGTCACCGAGCGAAGCGCCCGCACACGTCAAAGTGACCGCGGAAGCGCGCCGCGGGCTGATCGCCGAGACTGCCTACCTACGCGCCGAGCGGCGCGGCTTCGTGCCGGGTCACGACGTCGAGGACTGG
>DATIZW010000028.1:0-21258 GCA_035516875.1 Steroidobacteraceae bacterium | reverse complement strand
CCGCCGACCTCGTCCTCGAAGCCATCTTCGAGAATCTCGAGGCGAAGCAGCAGCTGTACGCGCGGCTCGAGCCGCGCATGAAGCCCGAAGCGCTGCTCGCCACCAACACCTCGAGCATCATGCTCGAGCCGCTCGCGGCCGCGCTCGCCCGGCCCGAGCGTCTCGTCGGCCTGCATTTCTTCAACCCCGTGGCACAGATGCCGCTCATCGAGGTGGTGCATGCGGCGCGCACCGACCCGGCGATGGCGCAGACGGCACTCGGCTTCGCCCGGCGTCTCGATAAGCTGGCGGTGATGTGCCGCAGCGCTCCAGGTTTCCTGGTGAACCGCGTGCTGACACCGTACCTGTACGAGGCGATGCTCGCCGCGCAGGAAGGCACGCCGCTGCCGCTGATCGACCGCTGCGCGGTGAGCTTCGGCATGCCCATGGGTCCGATCGAGCTCGTCGACGTGGTCGGCCTCGATGTCGCCTCTCACGTCGGGGAGATCATTGCGCGTGAGCTCGGGCGCCCGGTCACGCAGGTCCCACGGCTCGACGGGCTGCTGGCGGCGAAGAAGTTCGGTCGCAAGAGCGGTGAGGGCTTCTATGCGTGGCGGGACGGCAAGGCCGTCAAGCCGGAGGTCGCCGGCGCGAGCGCACCGCCCGATCTTCTCGATCGCATGATCCTGGTGCTGGTGAACGAGTGCGTTGCGTGCCTGCGCGAGCGCGTGGTCGAGAGTGAAGACCTCGTCGATGCCGCGGTGCTGTTCGGCACCGGCTTCGCGCCGTTTCGCGGCGGCCCGCTGCACTATGCGCGCTCACGCGGCGTGACGGTAGTGGTGACGCGGCTCGGCGAGCTGGCGGCGCGTTATGGCGAGCGCTTCCGGCCCGACGCCGGCTGGGCGCTGCTCGGGGCCGCGCCAAAAGCGTGACGGGTCCGAGGGCGCTCGCAAAGCGCTGTGTTACCATCCAACAGCTTCTGCGCCGCGCGTGAATGCGACGCACTTCACATCAGGCGTTGGGTTAATGTCCGAAGAACAGGCCGCGTCAGTTAAGTTACTGCAGACGTTCGCGCCCCTCGATGGCATGAAGCGCGAGAATCTGGCCGCGCTCGCCAAGAAGGTGACGGTGCGCACACTGTCCACCGGACGCGTGCTGTTCAGCAAGGGCGATACCGACAAGCGCACCCTGTGGCTGGTGAGCGGCATCGTCGAGATCGACGACGGGGCCCGCAAGCCGGTGGTGCTGCGCGGCGGTGCGCCGGACGCGCGCAATCCCCTCGACCCGAACACGCCGCGCCGCACCACCGTGCGCGCCGTCGACGACATCAGCTTCCTCTCGATCGACAGCGACCTGCTCGACGTCATGATCACCTGGGATCAGACCGGCAGCTACGAGGTTGAGGAGCTGCAGGCGCAGCTGCAGAGCGCCGGCTCCGACGACTGGATGACCACCCTCCTGCAGACCAACGCCTTCCACCGCATCCCGCCGGCGAACATCCAGGCGATCTTCCAGCGCCTGCAGCGCACCCCGTGCAAGGCGGGCGAGGTGGTGATCAAGCAGGGCGATGAGGGCGATTACTTCTACGTCATCGTGAACGGCAAGTGTGCGGTGACCCGCGAGACCCCTTTGAGCCGCGACGGCATCAAGCTCGCCGAGCTCGGCGTCGGCGACACCTTCGGCGAGGAAGCGCTGATCGCCGAGGCGAAACGCAACGCCACCGTCTCCATGATCACCGACGGCGTCCTGATGCGGCTCAACAAGCAGGACTTCCGCGAGCTGATGAACGCGCCGCTGCTGCAGTGGGTGACGCCCGAGGCGGCGCGCAAGATCATCGAGCGTGGCGGCCGCTGGCTCGACGTGCGTCTGCCGAGCGAGCACCAGAACCTGGCGATCGAGGGCTCGCTCAACGTGCCGCTCTACTTGATCCGCTTGAAGCTCACCACGCTCGATCGCAACAAGCCGTACGTCGTCTACTGCGATACGGGGCGGCGCAGCTCCGCCGCGGCCTACATCCTCGTCGAGCGCGGCTTCGACGCCTACGTGCTGACGGGAGGCATGAGCAGCTCGGGCCTGGCGCTGACCCGCGGCGGTACAGAGAAGCCCTGAGCGATGCGCGCCGCGGCCCGCAACCGCCCGCGCTACATGGTGTGCGTGGCCTTGTCCCCGGAGAGCGCACCGGCGAGATAGGTCTCGATCTTCTTCTGCGTCTGGCCGCGGTCCTGCTCGGAAAACTGCACGCCGATCCCGGCGGTGCGCTTGCCCTGGTTGCCCTGGGCGCCCTTGGGCGTAACCCAGATGACGCGCCCGGCGACCGGTAGCTTCTCGTCCTCGCCCATGAGATTCAGCAGCATGAACACTTCATCGCCGAGGCGGTAATTACTGTTGGTCGGGATGAAAAGTCCCCCGTTTTTCACGAACGGCATGTACGCGAGATACAGCGCGCTCTTGTCCTTGATGGTCAGAGTCAACAGACCCGGCTTGTTTGCGCCCGCTCTCAAATTCCGGTCCCCATCCAAGTGTGCAGCCCGTGCATTCATCCCTGTCCCCCACCGCGCGCCCGTTCTGCCGGCGCCAGCCGCCTGAAAAGGGCCTCGAGCGCCACTCCCCGGTTGAGCGGCACGTCCAGCGCCGCCCGCAGGTCCTGTACCTCGTTAATCAGTCCGAAGAGACCCCGTATATTCAAGAACGCGCCGGGGCCTGACAAGTAGGGGGCAGCACGCATTTCCGCCAAAAATGCCCCCTCGCGCGCGCCGCGCCGGACGCGTTCTGTGAGCCAATTCTCAAAGCACAGCAGCCGCAGCGGCAGGTCCGCGCGCGCCCAGCGCTCGGCCGCCGCCACCGGATCGGTGCTGCCGGCGGCGAGCGCCTCGAGCGTATCACGCGTGTCGGCACCCACCGCGGCGAGCGCGGCCGGATCGGCATCCGCGACCAGCAGCGGTGCTTCGCCGATGGCATCGAGGGCCGCACCCCAGTCCGCGGCACCACGCACCGCGGTGAGCCAGGCGACGCCCTCTTCGCGCACGGGCGCACGCAGGCGCAGCCGCTGGCAGCGGCTCACGACGGTGGGCGGCAGTCGCGAGGGCTGCGTCGCGACCAGCACCAGCAGCGTGCGCGGCGCTGGTTCCTCGAGCGTCTTGAGCAGCGCATTGGCGGCGAAGCGGTTGAGCGCATCGGCCGGCGTAATGAGTCCGACCTTGTAGCCGCCGCCGTGACTCGTGAGCGCGAGCTCCGCTGACAGCTCGCGCACCTGCTCGATGCGGATTTGCCGCGAATCCTCGAGCGGCCGCACCAGGGTGAGGTCGGGGTGCTGGTAGGCCGCGACCCGCAGGCACCCCCGGCAGCTGCCGCAGGGAGCGCGCTCGGGGTTCTGGCACAGCACCAGCCGTGCCGCCCATGTGGCCAGCCAGTCGCCGCCGGCACCCGGGGCCTCGTGAATGAGCAGCGCATGCGGCAGCCGTCCGCTCCTCTGGGCTGAAACCAGTGCGGCCGTCGCCTCCGCGAGCCAGGGCGGTGCGGGCATCACGGCTTGAGCTCAGCGAGGATCGCGCCGACGCGCTCCTCGACGACGCTGAGCGGTGCACTCGCGTCGATGAGGCGAAAGCGCCGCGGCTCGGCGCGGGCGAGCGCGAGGTATCCCGCGCGCACGCGCTCGAAAAAGTCGGCCGTCTCGGTTTCGAAGCGGTCCGTGGGTGCGCCGGTGCGCGCCCGTGCGCGCGCGAGACCGGTCGCGACCGACACGTCGAGCAGCAGCGTGCAGTCGGGGATCAGGTCACCGTGCACCGCGGTGGCGAGGGCCTCGATGAGCGCCGGGTCGACCCCGCGTCCGCTGCCCTGGTAGGCACGCGTCGCGTCGGTGAAGCGATCGCACACCACCCAGGTCCCGCTCGCGAGCGCCGGCCGGATGACGCCATCAACGTGCAGCGCGCGCGCGGCAAACATCAGCAGCGTCTCGGTGAGCGGCGTGAGCGGCTCCTCGCCGCGCTCGAGAACCAGCTGCCGCACGCGCTCGGCGAGCGGCGTGCCGCCCGGCTCGCGCGTCGCGCGCACGCGAAGACCGGCGCGCTCGAGTGTTGCGCACACGAGCCGCGCGACGGTCGACTTGCCGGCGCCCTCGATGCCCTCGAGCGTGACAAAGCGGCCCCGGCTCATGGGTGACGCGCACCCTGAGCCGCGCCCGTGTGAGCCGCCGGGGGTGATTGCTGCACGGCCGCCTCTGCGGTCACGGCGTCCGCGGTCGCTGCGGGTTTCGCTGCGGGACCGTGCTGCGTGTTCCGCAGCCGCACAAGATAGGTCTGCACGGCGGAATTATGCTCTTCCAGCGTACTCGAGAAGTGATGCGCGCCGTCGCCCAGACCCGTGGCCACGAAATAGAGCGCGCGCGTGTCGGCCGGCTGCACGGCCGCGAGCACCGACTCGCGCCCGGGAAGGGCGATCGGCGTCGGCGGCAGTCCCTCGCGCGTATAGGTGTTGTAGGGAGTGTCACGCTGCAGATCGCGCGTGTGGATCGTGCCGTCGTAGTGTGCAGCGAGCCCGTAGATCACCGTTGGGTCGGATTGCAGCCGCATGCCCTTGCGCAGGCGGTTGACGAACACGCCGCCGATCAAGGCGCGCTCGCTCTTGAGCTGCGCCTCTTTCTCGATCATCGAGGCGAGAATCAGTGCCTGGTAGGGAGTGTCGTACGGTAGCTCTGCGCTGCGCACTTGCCAGGCGGCATCGAGAAGGCGCTGCATGCTCTCGTAGGCCATGGCAAGAATGGCGATGTCGGCGGTTTTGGCCGCGAAGCGATAGGTATCCGGAAAGAACTCGCCTTCCGCTGCCTCACCCGGGTGCCCGAGCGCTGCCATGATCTCCGCGGCACTCTTGCCCTGAAGCGTGTGCGCGACGTGCGGATGCTGCGCCAGGGCTTCGAGAAAGTCCGCGAAGGTCGCCCCTTCCACCACCGTGAGCTGCTCCAGAATGACCTTGCCCTGCTCGAACAGCTCGAGGATCTCCGCGGGACTCGCCCGTGGCGGAATCTCGTAGGTACCCGCCTGTACGCGGGGCCTGAGGCCGCGCAGCCGCAGGTACCACTCGACGGCGCGGGCGTTGCGCACCCGTCCCGCGGCCTCGAGCGAGTTGAGTACGCCGCGGACGGTGGTACCGGCGCCAACCTCGATGCGCGAGGCGCTCGAGCCGGGACCCGGCGCGTTGAAGATAGTCTGCAGCCAGAGGTATCCGCTGCCTGCCGCCGCCGCGAGCACGAGCAGCACGATCGATGCGAGGCGAGCCGCCCTGCCCCGCCGCCGCGCCGACTTCCCGCTCTCAGGCATGGGCGTGCGCGGAGCTTGCTCCCGCGGTGGCGAGCAGCGGCGCGAGCGCGGCCTGCAGACGCCGCGTCACGGGACCGACGGTGAGGGGGACGCCCTGAAGCTCACGCACCGGGCGGATGCCGATGAGCGCGCTGGTCAAAAAGATCTCGTCCGCCGCCGCGAGGGCGTCGCCCGCGAGCAGCCGCTCTTCGGCGGCAATGCCGGCGGCGGCAGCGGCAGCGAGTACTACGGCGCGCATGACGCCGGCGACTCCGCAACGGTCGAGGCGTGGCGTGAGAAGCGCAGCGTCTCTCACCAGGAACACGTTGCTCATGGTGCCCGACACGAGCGCCGCGGAGCTGCTGAACATAAGGCTTTCGCTGACATCGGGATCGCTCCACTCGGCGCGCGCCAGCACCTGCTCGAGGCGGTTGCAGTGCTTGAGTCCTGCGAGCGCCGGGTTCTCACCGAGCCGCAGCGTCGCGATGCGCACCCGCACGCCGCGCTCGGCGAGAAGTGGATCATCCGCCGGCCAGGCGTAGCGGAGCGTGATGCGCGTCGCGTGCTCGCAGCCGCTTGGCGCGTAGCCGCGTGTCACGGCTGCGCCGCGCGTCACCAGTACCTTGACGATGGCGCGCGCCGTACCGGCCGCGAGCTCGCACACCTCGCGGCCGAGCTCGGCGGTGTCGCCGAGCGGGATCCGCAGTCGGGCGCAGCCGCCACCGAGACGCGCGAGATGCCGCTCGAGAAAACGCGGCTGCCCGCCGAGACAGGCGATGGTCTCGAAGAGCCCGTCGCCATAGTGCAATCCGCGCTCGAGGACCGATATCTCGTCGCCCTCGCGGCCGTTGACCCGGGCGACTTCCGCGGTGCGTCCCGACTCGCTGGTGCGCTGCACGCTCAGCCTTCCGCCCCGAGGGCGGCGAGCAGGCCGCGCGCCTTGGCACGGGTCTCCTCGAGCTCGCGCTGCGGCTCGGAGTCCGCGACGATTCCCGCGCCGGCGCGAAAGGTGAGCTCGTGCGCACTCAGCGTCATGGTGCGGATCAGGATGTTGAGGTCGAGCCGACCGTCGCGCGTCAGGTAGCCGAGCGAGCCGGTGTAGGCGCCGCGTCCGGCGCGCTCGAGCTCGGCGATGATCTGCATGCAGCGGAATTTCGGGCATCCCGTGATGGTTCCGCCCGGGAATACCGCGCGCACCGCGCCGATCGGCGTGACCTCCTCGCGCAGTACGCCGCTCACGTTGGAGACGATGTGATGAACGTGCTGGTACGACTCGATGGTCATGAGCTCGTCCACGTGCACCGTGCCGGCGTCGCACACCCGCCCGAGATCGTTGCGCTCGAGGTCGATCAGCATGATGTGCTCGGCCCGCTCCTTCGGATGAGCCGCGAGGGCACTCATCTCGCGCAGGTCCTTGCCGGGCAGGCGGCTGCGCGGACGCGTGCCGGCGATCGGGCGCGTGTCGACGCGCCGGCCGGCGACCCGCACCAGCCGCTCGGGCGATGAGCTCAGAATCGCCACGTCGCGCCACTGGGCGAGCGCGGCGAAGGGAGCGGGGTTCGCGGCGCACAGCCGCTCGTAGAGCGCGGCGGCCGCAGTCCGCTCGCCGAGACGCACCTCCCAGGGTCGGGACAGATTGGCCTGGTAGATATCGCCCGCGCGGATGTACTCCTTGGCGCGCTGCACGCGCTCGAGATACTGCGCCGGTTCCTCTTCGTGCACCCCCTCGATGCGAAGCCCCGCCGGCGGCGGCGGCGCGCGGGCGGCCTCTGCCGCGTCCGCCACGAGGCGACCGAAGTCTTCTGCGGCGTGCGCCTCGGCCACGGCGTAAACCCGCCCACGTGCGAGATCATGCACCAGAGCACACGGCGTGCGCAGCGCGAACGCCTGCCAGGGCAGCGGCGTGCGTGGCATCTCGAGGTGCGGCTCGACCTCGCGCGCGAGCTCGTAGCCGAGAAACAGCGCCCAGCCCCCATCGAACGGCAGGCTCTGTTCGGTCGACGGCTCGTGTGGGCAGCGCTCGCGGCGCCACCAGTTCTCGAGTGCTTCGAGGAAGCCGCGCCCCTCGGGTGTCATCCCCTGCGCGCCCAGTGCGCCGTCGGCATCGAGCCACAGCGCCGCCTGGGCGCCCGCGAGCAGAACGCTCGAGCGACTCAGCGGGCCATCGGCGGCGCTGTCGAGCAGCAGCGGGTAGCGCTCGGGATGGCGCGCGGCGAGGCGACGCAGCACCGAGCCGGGGACCTCGAGCTCGCGGACGAGAGGTGCGCGCGTGGGGACGACCTCGGCCCGCTCAGGCGTTCTCAGGCGCTGAAGCGCCGGAAAACGAGCGAGCCGTTGGTACCGCCGAAACCAAACGAGTTCGAGAGGCTGACGTCGATCTTCATCTGCCGCGCGCTGTTCGGCACGTAGTCGAGGTCGCACTCGGGGTCGGGCGTGCGGTAGTTGATGGTCGGTGGTGCGACGCCGTCGCGGATCGCGAGCACGGAGAAGATCGCCTCGATGACTCCCGCGGCTCCGAGCAGGTGGCCAGTCATCGACTTGGTAGAGCTGACGGCGAGGCGGCGGGCGTGCTCGCCGAAGGCGCGCTTGATGGCCACCGTCTCGGCCTTGTCGCCGAGCGGCGTCGAGGTGGCATGGGCGTTGATGTAGTCGACCGCCGTCGGATCGAGCGCCGCATCGCGCAGCGCATTTTCCATGGCGAGGCGTGCGCCCTCGCCATCCTCGGGTGGCGCGGTGATGTGAAAGGCGTCAGCACTCATGCCGAAACCGACGAGCTCGGCGTAGATGCGCGCGCCACGCCGGCGCGCGTGCTCGAGCTCTTCCAGCAGCACCGCCCCGCCGCCGTCGCTCAGCACGAAGCCATCGCGGTCCTTGTCCCACGGGCGGCTCGCCTCCGCCGGCGCATCGTTGCGCGTGGAGAGCGCTTTGGCCTGCCCGAAGCTGCCGAGACCGCAGCGGGTGGTGGCCATCTCGCCCCCACCGGCGATGATGACGTCAGCGTCGCCGTACTGGATGGTGCGCATGCCGAGCCCGATCGCATGCGTCGAGGTCGTGCAGGCGGTGACGACCCCGAGATTAGGGCCCTTGAGTCCGTAGCGTATGGAGAGATGCCCGGCGATCATGTTGATGATGACGGAGGGCACGAAGAACGGCGAGATCTTGCGCGGATTCATCGCCTTGAGGTACTCGCCGTAATCGATCTCGATGGTGTAGAGGCCGCCGATGCCAGCGCCGCACACCGCCCCGCAGCGCGTCGGGTCACTCTTGGCGAAATCGATGCCGGAGTCAGTCACCGCCTGCACACCGGCGGCGACTCCGTAATGCATGAACTCGTCCATGCGCCGCGCTTCCTTGGCCGGCAGGTACGCGTTGACATCGAAGCCGCGCACGGCCCCACCTATGCGTACCGGAAAGGCTGACACGTCGAAGCGGGTGACCGGGCCGATGCCGCTCTCTGCGCGCAGGATGGCATCCCATGCCGACTGGACGGTGCTCCCCACCGGAGACACCACGCCAAGACCCGTTACGACGACACGGCGCTTGCTCACAACATTCCTGAAGGCGCCCGGAAGTCGAATCAGGACTTGCTGCGGCGCTCGTTGATGTAGTCGATCGCCTGGTGGACGGTCGTGATTTTTTCGGCGTCTTCGTCGGGGATCTCGATCTCGAATTCCTCTTCCAGGGCCATCACCAGCTCGACGGTGTCGAGCGAGTCAGCTCCCAGATCGTCGACGAACGATGCGTCGTTCGTCACCTGTTCCTGTTTGACGCCCAGCTGTTCGGCAACGATGGCTTTGACCTGCTGCTCAACTGTGCTCATTAGCGGTTGGTCCTTGTATAGGCTTGAGAAGGGCTGCCCCCCACGCACCCGTAGGGTGCGCAGTGGGCGCGGTATTGTAGGGGAACACCCCCCGGGCTGCCACTCGCGCGAGTGGTTGTTTTTACTGGTGAAACTCGCCGGTTCCCCCGTCCGGCGGGGCGCCTGCGGCCGTCCCGGTGTGGCGCGCCGCCAACTCCCCTAGGGCATGTACATACCGCCATTCACGTGCAAGGTCTCGCCGGTGATGTAGGCGGCGCGGGGTGAGGCGAGGAACAGCACCGCCTCGGCCACCTCCGCGGCCGTCCCGAGGCGGCCGAGTGGAATCTGCGCGAGGAGCGCGGTGCGCTGTTCGTCGCTCAGCGCGCGCGTCATATCGGTGTCGATGAAGCCCGGCGCCACCGCGTTCACCGTAATGCCGCGCGAGGCGAGCTCACGCGCGAGCGACTTGGTAAAGCCGAGCAGTCCCGCCTTCGCTGCGGCGTAATTGGCCTGCCCCGGGTTGCCGGTGACGCCGACGACCGAGGTGAGGTTCACGATGCGGCCACGGCGTTCCTTCATCATCTGCCGCACGCAGGCTTTGCAGAGTCGAAACACCGCCGTGAGGTTGGTCGCGATCACCGCATCCCAGTCCTCCGGCTTCATCCGCAGCAGCAGCGTGTCGCGCGTGATGGCCGCGTTGTTGACGAGAATCGTGGGCAGCTCACCGGCCTTCTCCAGCGCCCCGATAAGCGCATCGATCGAGGCGGAACTCGCGGCGTCCAGGACGGTTCCACGGCCGTTGTATCCGTGCGACGCGAGCGCGGTGCTGATCCGGCCGGCACCCTCGTCGCTGGTCGCAGTGCCGATGACACGCGCACCGGCGCCGCCCAGGGCGAGCGCGATGGCGTGCCCGATGCCGCGCGAGGCGCCGGTGACGAGTGCAACCTGGTTCTCAAGCATGGCCCTGCCCTCTCGTGGCGCGCAGCGCCGTATCGATGGATGCCGGATCCTCGAGCGCGAAAAAGCTCAAGTCCGGTCGCCGCTCGATGCGCCGGTTGAGGCCCGTGAGCACCCGGCCCGGGCTGCACTCGATCACCGCGGTGACATCCGCCGTGCTCAGCGCCCGCAGCGTCTCGGTCCAGCGTACCGGACTCGAGAGCTGGCGGACCAGCATCTCGCGGATGTCGCCCGGCTCCTCGTGGGGTCGGGCATCGACCGCGCTCACATAACGGATGCGGGGCGGGCGCACCTCGATCCGCGCCAGGTGCTCGCGCAGTCGCTCGCCGGCGGGGCGCATCAGGCTGCTGTGGGACGGCACGCTCACGGGCAGCGTCACCGCGCGCTTGGCGCCACGCGTCTTCGCGGCCTCGATGGCCCGCGCCACCGCGGCCGCCTCGCCGGCGATGACGACCTGCCCCGGGGAGTTGAAATTCACCGCCTCGACCACCGCGCCCCGGGCGGCCTCGCCGCATACCGCCAGCACGGCCTCGTCGTCGAGACCAAGGAGCGCTGCCATCGCGCCGCTGCCGGCCGGCACCGCCTCCTGCATCACGCGGCCGCGAAAGCGCACCAGGTCGACGGTAGCGGCAAACCCGAGCGCCTCTGCGCACACGAGGGCGGTGAACTCTCCGAGGCTGTGTCCCGAGACAAGCGTCGGCGGCGCCCCGCCCCACGCGCGCCACGCCCGCCACGTGGCCACCCCCGCGGCGAGCATCGCCGGCTGCGTGCGCTCGGTGGCGTTGAGGGCGTCCTCGGGACCCTCCTGTACCAGCTGCCACAGGTCGTAACCGAGCACCCCGGAGGCCTCGTCGAATGTCGCCCGGACGACGGCCTGTGCCGCCGCAAGCTCCCCGAGCATGCCGACCGATTGCGAACCCTGACCGGCAAACACGAAGGCGAACGACATGGGCTCTCCCGGGGGCTATGCGGCGAAGGCGCGGCGAAAAAGAATGAATTATAGCGGCGGCGGCTGGCGCTTCAGGCCCGCGGCCGCGAGCGCGCCGCCGAGCACGCCGTAGAGATGGGCATCGACCACCACCGGGTCGCTCCCCGAGAGCGGCAGCGGCCCGGCCCACTGCTCGTAGGCGAGCTTCGCGACCAGCAGCGCCGCGAGGATCCAGCCGTCGCGCTCCCCGGCGCGCAGGTGTGCCACGGTTCCGGCGGCCATGACACCGTGCAGCGCTCCGGAGGAACCGACGTACCACAGCACGGTCGAATCGCCGAGCCACAGTCCCGCATCGATGGCGGCGATGCTGGCGAGCACAATGACCAGCCATTGTCGGGGAGAGTAATCCCGGGCGAACAGCGCCCACATGAGAGCGAGCCCCAGGCTATTGAGCACGGCGTGCCGGACATCGAGGTGAACGAGGTGAGCGCTCAGCAGTCGCCAGTACTGACCCGCGGCGAGCCCCGCGCGCTCGTAGCGCAGTGCCCGACGCACACTGTCCCCGGGCAGCGTCGGCAGCACGAGCAACAGGCACACGCTGAGCAGCGCAAGCCCCCGACGGCCGTCGCAATTGAGAGACGCGAGCGCGCCGTGCACGCGGTCACGAAGGTAGGCGACCCCCATTTGTTATGATCCGCCCCGGTTTTTAGGCTCAAACGGCGGTCCAGCCGCCCGGAATTGCAGCCATGAATGACAGCAGTCAGGTTAGCAGACGCGGCCGGCGCGGGCGTGCGGGCGGCTTTACGCTCATCGAGATCATGGTGGTGGTGGTCATCATCGGCCTGCTCGCCGCCGTCATCGTGCCCACCGTCATCAGCAAGGTGGACGAGGCACGCGTCGCCAAGACGAAGCAGGACATCCAGAGCCTGGAGACCGCTCTGACCATGTTCCGCCTGGACAACTCGAAATATCCCACCACCGAGCAGGGCCTTGCGTCGCTCGTGACGCAGCCGACCGACCCCTCGATCAAGCACTGGCGGCCGGGCGGCTACCTGCAGCGCGTGAGCAAGGACCCCTGGGGCAACGACTATCAGTACGTGTACCCCGGCACGCATGGCCACGAGTACGACCTCTTCAGCTACGGGGCCGACGGAGCGCCCGGCGGGGAAGGCATCGATGCCGACATCGGCAACTGGAATATCGGCGACTAGCACCACTGCCGGGCGGGTGACGCTGCGCGCGCCATCGCGTGCGCCCACCGCGGGATTCACCCTGATCGAGATCCTGGTGGTGGTCGTGATCATCGGGGTGGTCACCGCGGGCATGCTGCTGTCAATCACCCTGACCGGGCGCGACCCCGAGCTCGAGAAGGAGGGCGATCGGCTGTTCACCCTCGTCAACTATGCGCGCGAGCAGGCGGAGCTGCAGACCCGGGAGTTCGGGGTGATGTTCGCCGACGACGGCTACGAGTTTCTGACATACGACGTGCATCGCGGTGTCTGGCGCGACGTCTTCGAGGACGATGCACTCGGCGCGCGCAAGCTCCCCGATGGCCTGGACGTCAAGCTGATTCTCGACGGGCGCCCCGTGGTGCTCAAGCGTCCCAAGGACGCGACGGATAAGACCCCGCAGCTGATGATCTTCTCCAACGGCGATCTCAGCTCCTTCATCGCGACGCTCGAGCGCGACGGCGGCCTGCGCAGCATCACGCTCACCGAGGACGACAAGGGACAGGTGATCGAGCAGCCGATGGTGGAGCAGAAGCCGTGAGGCGCCTGAGACGCCGGGCGGGCTTTACGCTCATCGAAGTGCTCGTGGCGCTCGCCATCGTGGCGATCGGCATGGCGGCGGTGCTCGGCGCGCTGACATCGTCCGCCGATACCATCTCGTACCTGCGCGACAAGACCTTTGCCCAATGGGTGGCGCTCAACCAGATTGCGACGGTGCGTCTTTCCGGCCAGGTGGCCCCGGTCGGCAACAGCAATGGCGACGTCGAGTTCGCAGGCCGCAGCTGGCACTGGCGTCAGGAGGTCACCGCCACGCAGATACCGGGGGCCGTACGCATCGACGTTAAGGTGCGTCCCAAGGACGTCAAAGGGGACGACGACAAAGGCTGGTTCACGACCGTGAGCGGCATTCAGGGCGATGCGGTCGGGGCACCGAACGGCTTCCAGCCCAACTGGGGGGCGCAAACGCCCCCGGGCCAGATACAGGCGCCGACGCAGGGCGGCCTGGGCTCGAGCACGGGCGGACTCGGCTCCGGGACGCTCGGCACGCCCGGTGCCTTCGGACAGTCCCCGATGGGCTCCGGAGGTATCGGCACGCAGGGGGGCATCGGGGCGCCTGACACGCTCATGAGTCCGCAGCCCACGCCCACCCCACCGACCGATCCCGGAACACCGGACTCCCAGCAATGAGCGCTCGCAGCCGCGGGTTCACACTGATCGAGCTGCTGGTGGCGCTGTTCATCGCCGCGCTCATGTTCGCCATGGGCTACGGCTCGCTCAAGCAGGCGCTCAACAGTCACGACGCCCTCAAGCAGCAACAGGCGCACCTGCTCGAGCTGCAGACGGCGGTACGGGTCCTCGAGCAGGACTTCGTGCAGTGCGCGCCACGACCGGTGCGCCAGGCCGTCGGTGACGAGCCGGCGCAGCCGGCGCTGCAGGGGGGTGCGCCGGGCACGCAGCCGGTCGTGGCGCTGACGCGCGATGGTTGGGCGAACCCCGTGGGACTGCAGCGCACCGGGCTGCAGCGCGTCGCGTACTACCTCGACAACGGCACACTCAGGCGCGAGTACTGGAACGTGCTCGACCCGACGCTCGCCAGCACCACGGTGCGGCGCGACCTGCTGACGCACGTGAAGGCGTTCTCCATCCGCTACCTCGACGTCAATCACCAGTGGCAGGAGCAGTGGCCCCCGGCCACTTCCACGGTGCTGATCGGCAGCGTGCTCGAGATGACGCTGCGCCAGCGGCCACTCGCAGTCGAGATTACGCTCGACACCGAGGACTGGGGCAAGATCGTGCGCATCATCGAGATCGCCGCATGAGCGCGCAGACTGTCCCGCGTCGCTTGCGCGCTCTGCACCGCCGCTGCGGCGCGCCGCCGCGCGCGCAACGTGGCATCGCCATGCTGGTCGCCATACTGCTGGTCGCGCTCGGCACCATCCTCGCCGCCGCGGTCGCCTACGAGAACGCCATGACGGCTCGGCGCGGCACCGCCACCTACGCGTTCGACCAGTCGATCCTCATCGCGCAGGGGGCCGAGGCGCTCGCCGCGTACGGGCTGCGCCAGATCCACCAGAGCGACCCGCAGCACATCTATCCAGGTCAGGGATGGGACAAGCCCCTCGGGCCCGTCGAGGTGGTGCCCGGGGTGATGCTCGAAGCCTCGCTCGAGGACCTGCAGGGGCGCTTGAATCTCAACATGCTCGTGAACGACAACGGCACGCCCAACACTCCCTACGTCACGGCCTTCGCCCAGCTGCTCGAGATGGTGGGGCTCGAGCCCAAGTGGGCAGGCTTCGTCGTCGACTGGATCGATTACGACTTCGTTCCGCAGAATCCCGACGGCGCCGAGGACAGCGTCTACATGGGACAGGTCCCGCCCTATCGCACGGCGAACCGCTACATCACGACCCCGAGCGAGCTGCTCGCGCTTCCGGGCTTCGGCCCGGACCGCTACCAGAAGCTCGCGCCATACGTCACCGCACTGCCCCACGGTACAAAGATCAACGTCTGCACCGCTCCGGGGCCGGTGCTCGATGCGTTCATCGGCGCCGGACACAGCGAGTTCGGCGCCAACCCACAGCAGCTCACGCAGAATCGCGGCAACACCACCGGCTGCTTCCCGACGCTCGCCAACTACCAGGCGCTGCTCGGCACCAAGCCCGGTACGGTGAGCCCGAATGTCGTGCCGAACGTCGTGCCGAACGGGGGGCAGAACGCGGGGCAGAACGTCGCGCAGTACTTCGGGCAGAGCTCGAACTACTTCCGCCTCACGAGCTTCATCACTATTGGCAGCACCGAATTCAACTTGTACAGTCTTCTCTACCAGGACACCAACGGCATGGTGCGCCCCATTCAGCGCAGCTTCACGCCCGACTGAGCCCGACCCCTTTCGTGCACGTGACGCATTCGATGATTACCGGCTGCAAAATGATGACACTATCCCCCCATGCCTGACTGGCTGCTGCTGCGACTGCCGCGTCAACCCGATCAGCTCTCGAGCTGGCTGGTGACGGACGCGCGCGGCGCCCCCCTCGGACCGCCGCAGAGCGGCCCGCTGCCGCTCGCCGCGCCGCGCGTCGCCGGACGGCGCGTCTGCGTGCTGGTGCCCGGAGCGGACGTGCTGCTCGCAGAACCCGAGGTCCCGGTCAAGGCGGGCGCGCGGCTCCAGCAGCTCGTGCCTTACGCACTCGAGGAGCATCTGGCCGAAGACATCGACGAGCTGCATTTCGCCATCGGCAAGCGTGCCGCGGACTCGACCCGGGCGCCGGTCGCAGTGGTGGCGCGTGCGCTGCTCGATGAGTGGCTCGCGCAGCTGCGCGCGAGCGGCATCGAGCCGGATGTCGTGTATGCCGACAGTGATCTGCTGCCGGAAAATCCCGGGCAGGCCGTGGCGCTGCTCGAGGAGGAAGCGGTGTCAGTTCGTCCGCCGGGAGGCTCGCCGGTCACGTTGCCCGCCGATGCGCTCGCCGAGGCACTCGAGATCGCGCGTGCCGCCGAGTCGAGCGGGGCCGGCGGGCGCGGGCTGATCCTCTACACGGGCGCGGCGGAGTGGAAGCGCCACGCCGCGCTGGTCGAGGCGGCGCGCCCGCAGTTCGATGGCATCAAGGTGCAGCTGCTCACCTCCGGGCCGCTCGCGCTGTTTGCGCAGCAGCTGCCCGTCGCCGCGCCGATCAATCTGTTGCAGGGCTCGTACGAGCCGACCGCCTCGCGCACCGTCGGCATTCGCGCCTGGCGGGTTGCGGCGATTCTGCTGGCGTGCCTCGTTGGCCTGCACGTGGTGGGCAAGGCCGCGGAGCTCGAGGTGCTCAAGAAGCGCGAGCACCAGGTGGATGCCTCGATCCGCGAGACCTTCCGCAGCGCCATGCCCGGGGAATCGCCGGTCGGCGATGCCCGCCAGCGCATGGAGCAGCGGCTCCTCATGGCGCGCGGCGCCGGCGGCGGACTCTTGCCGGCGCTGCAGGCGCTCGCCCAGGCGCGCGACAGCGCCCCGGGCACGAGCGTGCAGTCGCTCAACTTTCACTCCGGCGCGCTCGAGATGAAGCTCTCCGCGCCGGATGCCACGAGCCTCGATCACCTGAGCCAGGCGCTGCGCAGCAGCGGCTGGCAGGCCGATCTCGCCGGCGGCACCAACACCGGCTCGGGCTACGAAGGACGCATCGAAGTGCGCGCGAGCGGAAGCTGAGGACGAGGCCATCATGAAGCTGTCGCTCGACTCCTTCTCCCTCGAGGCCTTTGCCGCCCTCGCCCCGCGCGAGCGGCGCATGGTGCTGGCAGGGGGTGCGCTCGCGCTCGCGCTGCTCATCTTCGGCGTGCTGCTGCCGCTCGATCGCAGCGTGGCGCACGCTCAGCAGCGCCTGGCGAAGAAGCACGCCGACCTCGCCTGGATGCAGAGCGCCGCGCCCGAGATCGCCGCCTCCGGTCCACCGCCGGTGTCCACCGGCGAGTCGCTGCTCGTCATCGTCGATCGCTCGGCACGCGAGTCGGGTCTTGCCAGCTCGCTCGCCGGCAGCGAGCCGGGAGCGTCGGGAAGCCTGTCGGTGCGCCTGGAGAAGGCACCGTTCGACGCCCTGATCGCCTGGCTCGCACGCCTCGCGCAGCAGAGCGGGATCGCGGTCGATTCCGCCACCATCGAGAAGTCCGGCGGCCCCGGGCTGGTGAACGCGGCCATCGTTCTGCACGCGGGGTGAAGTGAAGCGCGGAGTCTGGATCGCGCTGCTCGCCGCAGTCGCCTTCGTGGCCATCGTCATCGCCCGCATGCCGGCGGCCTGGTTCGTCCCGACGGGACGCGGCGCGGGCAGCTGCGGCGGTGTCGACGGATCGTTGTGGAGCGGCAGCTGCACGGATCTCACCGTGAGTGGCACGCCGGTGGGCGATGTCAGCTGGGAGCTGCAGCCGCTCAAGCTGTTGCGCGGCAAGCTCGCCGCACACCTCAACGCGGTGCGCGGCGCGGCGACCGCGAGTGCCGACGTCGAGCTCGGGTTCGGCCAGCGCCTGACCGCACGCAACGTGGTCGCGGATCTGCCGCTTGATCCGCGCTTGATGCCCGGCGTGCCGCCGAGCCTGCATGGACGCGCGCACGTCGAGCTCGCACTGGCGCAGCTCGAGCACGGCGCGATCACGCAGCTGCAGGGACGTATCGAGGCCCACGACCTCGAAGATCGCAGCGGCGCCAACACGCCGCTCGGCAGCTACATCGTGACCTTCCCCGGCGGCAGCGGTGATCAGGTCGGCAAGCTCCGCGACCTCGACGGGCCGCTCGCGCTCGAGGGTACGCTGCGGCTCACGCAGTCGCCGCCGGGCTTCGAGCTCGAGGGACTCATCGCCCCGCGACGCGGTGCGCCGCCGGAGATCGTCAACAACATCCGCTTCTTCGGCTCGCCGGACGCCTCGGGCCGGCGGCCGTTCTCGCTCTCGGGCACGTTCTGAGGCTGTTCTCAGGTCAACTCGCGAAACGCGCCGAGGAGCGGGAAATAGAGCGCCGCGCGCACCGGCTCCGGGCCGAGCGCAGCCGCGAGTGCAACGTAGGCGGTGAGCTGCGCGCGGTAGCGCTCGATCTCCTGGCCGAGAAACGTCTCGAGCGCACCGCCCTCGTGGCGGCTGGTCTTGTAATCGATCACCCAGCGAGTGCCACTGTCATCGACGAAGCAGCGGTCGATCACGACGCTGCGCAGCCGACCATCGGCGACACCCGTGAGCGCGAGCTCGCTGTGGCGCTCACGGTGACCGGCGGCGAGAATCCAGCGGCCGCGCTCATCCTCGAGCGCGCGCCTGAGCGCGGTGACGATCACCTCGGCGGCCTGCGGCCGCTCGTGCTCGGGCACGCCGAGATGGCGCAGCTGCCCGAGGATCAGCGGTCGCTCCCGCTCGATCTGCGCAGCGCCGGGCAGCGGATCGCGGTCCGCGGCCGCCGCGAGCAGCCGATGGACGATGGTGCCGATGTGCCGCTGTGTCTCGCCCACCCAGCTGAACTCGGGGGGCTCGAGTGACGCGCGGCCGAGCGGCAGGCGTGTCGCGGGCGGCGCGTCGGGCAGCTCGGGCGCGCGCCATCTCGCGCTCAGGCGCTGCAGCGGCGGCGACGCGCTGCAATGGGGCGCTGCAGCGCCGGTCGGCACGGGCGTGGTGACGAATTCCTCACCGAGCACGGGCCAGAGGCAGCCGAGAAGCGTGCGCCCCTCGACCCTCGGCCGGCCGTCGGCGCGCGGGCGCGGCGCAGCCGAGAGGTGCAGGCTCGCCCGCGCGCGGGTCGCCGCCACGTACAGCAGCCGCGCGCGCTCGTGCGCGGCCCGCGCGCTCGTGAACTGCTGAATGAGCGCCGCGATGTCCTGATCCGCGGTTTCCCCGATCGGGGGCACGGGCGCCAAGAGCAGGTCGCTTCCGCCGCCCGCGCGCGGCAGATCGACCCAGCCGAGAAGCGCCCGCTCGCTCCCGCGCGAGGTGCGCTCGAGCGCGGGCAGGAACACGTGATCGAACTCGAGTCCCTTCGCGCGGTGGATCGTCATGACCGCGACGGGCTGCTCGGGCGATGCCTGCGGCACGCTGTAGAGATCCTCGAGCAGCGCAGCGAAGTCTTCGGGCGTGCGCCATTCGCCGGCCGCGCACCGCGCGGCGAGTGCGGTAAAGAAGGCGCGCGCATCCTCGAGATCCGCCGCGGGATAGGCATCGGGTGCGCCGAGCTGCACCCAGGTGCTCTCGAGCCAGTCGGCCTCGCTGAGGCGCGTGCCTCGCTCGAGCGCGGCAGTGAGCACGGCGTGCAGGCGCGCGAGACGCGCGGCCTCTCCCGGCTGACAGCGCGCCAGGCGTCGCGGATCCGCGAGCGCCTCCCACAGGAGCTGGCGGCTGTCGGGCGCGGACAGCACGGTGAGCGTCGCGAGGCGCGCTCCGCACCAGGGCGCGCGCAGCACGGCGAGCCACGCGTTGCGATCTGCGAGATCGTGCAGGGCGCGGCTGAGCTGCACCAGGTCGCGAACGATCGGGCGCTGCGCAAGCGGCACCAGATCGACGCCGAGCGCGGCGATGCCGCGCTCGCGCAGCGCCACGATCACCGCCGTGGCGTGGGCGTGCGCGCTCACCAGCACGGCGACGCTACCCCCGGGGTCGCGCTGCCTGAGCTCGGCGATGCTCGCGGCGATCGCGCGCGCCTCACCGGGGCGGTCATCCGGGAAGAGGCGCAGCCGCACCGGGACGCCGCCGGCGTCGTCGCCTGCGGCGCTGCCGGTAGGCGCCTGACCCGCCGCGACGCTCGCACTGAAGGCGACGGCGCCGAGCTGCAGATCATCTGCCGCCGGGAGCACCTGCGCGAAAGTCCGGTTGACCCACTCGACGAGCGGGGGCGTCGCACGGAAGTTGCGGGTGAGCCTGAGCGGCGTCAGGCGCACCGGCCCGATGCCGCGCGCGCGCGCCGCGATGAACAGCCCGACTTCGGCGTCCCGGAAGCGGTAGATCGACTGCATCGGATCGCCGACCACGAAGAGCGTACGGCCATCGCCCTCCTCCCAACCGACCGTCAGGCTCTCGAGCAGCTCGAACTGCGCGAGCGAGGTGTCCTGGAACTCATCGACCAGAATGTGCCGCAACGCGAGTCCGGTGCGCAGCGCGAGCTCCGTCGGCTCGCCGGTCTCGGTCAAGGCGGCGCGCGCGGCGCCCGTCACGTAGGTGTAGTCGACACGCCCGGCTTCCGCGAACTGGGCCTGCAGTTGTGCGGCGGCGTGGGCCAGCACCCGCGACAGCGCGGCGATGGCCTCGCCGTCGGCAGCGCTCAGCGTGGCGGCCGGCAACGCAGCGACAGCGCGCAGCGCACTCTCGAGCCCCGGCAGGCACCTCAGCGCGGCGATGCACTCGCGCAACGCCGCACATGCGGCCGGCGTCTCGAAGTCCGTCCCGAGGAATCGCGCGCTGAGCGTGCGCCGCCAGCCCTCCCGCGTCAGGGTGAGCGACGCAAGGCGCTTCCAGGCAGGGAGGGAGTCGGCGGCAGTGCCGAGTGTGCCGACGCCGGGTAAGGACTGCGCGGCGTGACGCAACGCCCTCGGGAGGGTGGCCTCGAGCGCGGCGAGCCGTGTGCGCACGATGTCGGCGAGACCTTGGTTGACGCGCGCGCAGAGCCGCTGCGGTTCGTGCTCGAGCACGTAGCGCAGCCAGTGACCGCGCAGCTCGAGCATCTGCGCGAGCAGCCGCTCGACCGTGTGGTACTGGTTGTCGAGGCGCTCGAAGAGCAGCTCGAGCGCGGCCCCGAGGGATACATCGCCCTCGGCCGCTGCGAGCGTGCGCTGTGCGGCGCGCCGGTAGAGCGCGCCGGGGGTCTCGGTGATGTTGAGGAGCCCACCGGCACGCGCCGCGAGCGGCAGCTGGCTCGCCAGCCAGTAGTTGAATGCGTCGATGGTCTGGATGCGCAGCACCGCGGGGTTGTCGAGAAGCTTCCAGCCGCGCGCCGCGGCGTGGCGCCGCGCCTGCGATGCCAGCGTGCGGACCGCTGCGGCGCACGGGTCAGAATCGGCGACTTCCCCGCGCAGGGCACGCATGATGCGCGTGCGCATCTCGGCAGCGGCCTTGAGTGTAAAGGTGATCGCGAGAATTGCGTCCGGCTCGTCCACGGTGCACAGCAGGCGCAGGAAGCGCTGGGTGAGCACCGCCGTCTTGCCCGAGCCCGCGGGTGCCTGCAGAAGAATCGAGCGGCGCGGATCGAGCGCCGCGGCGCGCGCCTCGGCGTCGGCCTCGATCAGTGCATCACTCATCGTCACCTGCCGCAGCCACCGGCTCCACGCCGCTCGCGCCCTCGCCGATGCGGCAGATGTCGACGACGTGGCAATGGGCGCAGGCGCCAGGCTTCGGATCGACCGACGCCTCTCCGGCGAGGAAGGCGCCGATCAGCCGCTCGACGATGCCGCGCCAGGCGTCCTGCCGCTCGCGCCACGCCGCCTCCTCCGAGGCCGCAGCCGAGCGCGCCGCGCGCACCTCGGGAAGGAGCTGCGCGGTGCGCGCGATGCCATCGAAGCGCACCTCGCGCGCACTGACGGTCACGGTGGCGAGCGCCGCGACGTCGGCACCGAGTGCGCAGGCATAGGCGAGCAGCTGCGGGTG
>DATIZW010000027.1:0-19827 GCA_035516875.1 Steroidobacteraceae bacterium | reverse complement strand
GCGGTGCTGCTCGCCGCGGCGCCCCACATCATGCGCCCGCTGCGCTTCGTCATGCCGCACGCCGCGCACCTGCGGCCGGCGTGGATGATCCGCGCAGGCCTCTTGCTCTACGACCATCTCGCACCGCGCGCGCGCCTGGCGGCCTCCACCGCCATCGACCTGCGCCGGCACATCGCCGGCGAGCAGCTGCAGGCGCCTTACCGGCGGGGCTTCGTCTACAGCGACGGCCAGACCGATGACGCGCGTCTGGTGGTGCTCAACGCCCTGGACGCCGAGGCACGCGGCGCAACCATTCTCACGCGTATGCGCTGCCTGCGCCTCGCCCCGCAGCAGGGACGCTGGCGCGCAACCCTGAGCGGCGGCGGCCGCGAGCGCCTGCTCGAGGCACGGGCGGTGGTGAACGCCGCCGGACCGTGGGTCAGCGAGTTCCTGGCGGGCGCCACGCCGCTGCGCGCGGCGCACCGCGTGCGACTCGTCAAGGGCAGCCACATCGTGGTGCCACGCCTGTTCGCGCACCGCTTCGCCTATATCTTCCAGAACGAGGACCGGCACATCGTGTTCGCGATTCCGTACGAGCACGACTTCACGCTCCTCGGTACCACCGACGTCGACTATCAGGGCGACCCGCGCGAGGTGGCTATCGCGCCTGGCGAGATTGCGTATCTGTGCGCGCTGGCCAACCGTTACTTCCGTCAACAGATCGCACCGGCGGACGTCGTCTGGAGCTACTCCGGGGTCAGGCCGCTCGTCGGCGACGAAGCGAGCGACCCGATGAGTGTCACACGCGACTACGTTCTCGAGCTCGAGCGCCAGCCCGCACCGCTGCTGTCGGTGTTCGGCGGGAAGATCACCACCTACCGCCGCCTCGCCGAGGATGCCGTCGGTCTGCTCGCCGAGCCGCTCGCGATACGCGCACCGCCGTGGACCGCGCAGGCGTTGCTACCGGGCGGCGATCTGCCCGAGGGCAGCTTCGCGGTGTTTCTGCGCACCGTCGAACGCCGCTACTCCTGGCTGCCCGCACCCGTGCGCCTGCGCTGCGCGCACGCCTATGGCAGCCGCCTCGAGCGGGTGCTCGGTACGGCGACCAGGCTTACCGACCTCGGCAAGGAACTCCTGCCCGGACTCTATGAGCGCGAGGTCGCGTACCTGTGCCGCGAGGAGTTCGCGCAGAGCACCGAGGACATTCTGTGGCGGCGCTCGAAACTCGGCCTGCACCTGATGCAGGCCGACCTGGGTCCGCTCGAGCGCTGGCTCGCGGCGAACGCCCATGCCGGGCGCCCGCCGCGCGACGCCGCCAGCCCGCTCCTGTGACCGGCATCGCGTTTTTCGGTTTCCGTGGCCTGCGCCCGCTCACGCGGCGCCGCGTCATGCTAGCGTGACGCTCGGAGTCGCCCGCCTGTGCTCATGCCCGATTCAGTGCTCGCCGCCATCATCGCGGGAACCGCGACGCTGTCCGCGTCTTTCCTGCAGCTGCGCAGTGCGCTGCTGCGCGACAACTCCGCGACGCGCGGCGCCTCGGCGGCATCGCGCCGCAAGAGCCGCCGACTGCAGCTGATCATCCTGCTCGTGATCGTCGGCGCGGCGGCGGCGGCGGGCTTTGCCCTGTCGCAGTGGCTCACCGAGAGCGAGCGCCTCGCACAGGGCGTGCTTCAGCGCGAGCTGCAGGCACGCGTCGCCGAGATCAGCCGCACCGCCAATCAGCTCGAGCTCACCCGCGGAAGCGAGCGGGCCGAGATCGAAAACGGCGTGCTGCGCCGTCTCGGCAATGACGGTGTCGTGGTCATGGCGACGGTCGCACCGTGCCGGCCGGCACTGGTGGTGAGCGCGCCGGGCAGCGCTTCGCCGCCCGGCGCCGCAACGGATGCTGCCGCGCCCGCGGCCCGCACCTGCACCGAGGCCGATGCGACCCCGATGACGTTGTGCGCAACGATCCCGGGCAACGCCAGCATCACGGAAGTTGCCCTGTTCAGCCGTATCGCCGACGCCGACACACCCTGGAGCGCGGGTCGCTTCCTGCCGGGACAGGAATCCGGACAGGCACGGTTCGCGGAGAAATATTCCGAAGGCACGCCCGAGGCCGGCGCGCGGCAGGTGTGTCAGGGTTTCGCACACTGGTCGGCCGACCACGCGCGCGTCGTGCGCGTGATCGTACGCTACTCTCTGCCGGGCTAACCTGCGCATAATCGCGCCACCGCGAACGCTCGCGCCTTCGAGGTGAGCTGTTGCTTTCATCGCTGCGTCCGTCCGCGCCTGCGCGCTCAGCGGGCATGCTGATTGCACTGGCGCTCGCGCCGCTGTGGCTCACCGGGATCTTCGGGCGCGGACTGTGGACGCCCGATGAGCCGCGGGAGGCCGACATCGCATGGCGCATGAGCCTGCAGAGCGATCGCTCCCTGCCGCAGCTCGCCGGTACGCCGTTCCTCGAGAAGCCGCCGCTCTCCTATTGGCTGTCCGCGGGTGCGCTGTCAGTGTTCGGTGACTCCGCCGCAGCCGCCCGCGCTCCCAACCTGCTGTATGCACTCGCCGGGGCGCTCGCGCTCGGCGCCCTCGCGCTCGCCATGCATCCCGAGGTGATCCCGGCGGTCGTCGCGGCGCTCGTTGCCATGAGCGCGCTGACGGCCTATCGCGTCAGCATCTGGCTCGCTCCCGATGGGTGTCTGCTCGGCGCGTGTGCGCTCGCGCTGCTCGGCGCCTGGCGCGGCTACCGCGCGCCGCCGGGCGCCGCCAAGGCGGCCGGCTATGCCTTGATGCACGTCGGTGCAGCGATCGGCTTCATGGCCAAGAGCGCGCCGGGTTGGCTGGTGCCGGCGCTGGCGTTGCTTGCACTCATCGTCTGGGAGCGCCGCTGGTCGGAGCTGCGGCGCTGGGAGCTGTACGCCGGGCTCGCGCTGCAGGCCCTGATCATCGGTCCGTGGCTGTTCGCCGTCGCGCGCTCGGCGCACGGCGAGGAGGCGTTGCGCGCTCTGTTCTGGCACAACGTGGTCGGACGCTTTACCCGGATCGCCGCACCGCCGGCGCTCGACTACACGAGCGGACATCGCAACTTCGCCGGCAAGTACCTCCTCGAGCTGCCGGTGTATCTGCTGCCGTGGACGCTCGTGGTGGCTGCAGCGCTCGCGCGCGCGTGGCGCAGCGCCCGCGAGCCGCACCTCGACGGCACGCGCTGGCGTTTCGCGCTCGCGGCCAGCGTGCCGTTTCTCGTGCTGCTGTCACTCGCCGCGACGGCGCGCGACATCTATGCGGCTCCGGCGCTGCTCGGCTTCGGACTGCTCGCCGCGCTCTGGGCACACGATACACGGCGGGCGCCGCTGCCGTTCGACCGCGTCGCGGTGCGCCTCACCGGCTGGCTCGTGACGCTGATCGGCTGGGGGCTCGCGGCCGCGCTCGCCGTGCTCGCCGCCGCCGGCGCCGGCTCGCGGCCTGCGTGCCTCGCTGCGGCACTCGCGGTGCTCGCGGCCGTCCATGCTGCGCTGTTTCTCGGCGCGCGGGCGCAGCGCGGCGGGGAGCTGCAACGCAGTCTCCTCTGGAGCTACGGCGGTTACGCAGCCGCGGTGTGCCTCGCCGCGCTCGCGGCGTTGCCGATCATCGATCGCTGGCAGGATCTGCCCGCCCTCGCCCGGCGTATCCACGCGGACACCGCGCACGACAGCCTCGCGCTCCTGGATCCCGATGAGACCACGATCGCCATGCTCGACCGCGGCCTCGAAACGCCCGCTACGATACTCAAGAGTGGCGCTCAGCTGCCGCGGCAGCAGGTCACCGAGTGGCTCGCAGCCCACGACCGCACGGGGCGGGTGCTGGTGCTCATGCCGGGTCACGCTCCCGGCCCGCTCACGCGCTGGCTCGAGCGCTTTCACCGCAGCGCTGCGCCCGACGACGGCGTCGCCGGGCGCCTGGTCGCCTCGGGCGCGGCGGCGCTCGTCACGCGCTACGAGCTGCCGCAGGGCAGGCGTTACGCACTCCTCGGCGCACCGCCCTCCTGAAGCACCGATCGCAACATCACGAGCCTGCGGGGACCCTCATGTCGCATTCAGATCCCGGCCTCTCGCGCAACCTGCACAACCGCCACATCCAGCTGATCGCCATCGGCGGAACGATAGGCGTCGGCCTGTTCCTCGGCTCGGCCAAGGCAATCCACAACGCGGGCCCCGGGCTGCTGCTCGCTTACGCGCTCGGCGGCGTGGCCGTCTTCTTCATCATGCGCGCGCTCGGCGAGCTGCTGACCTATCGGCCGGTGGCCGGCTCGTTCGCCACCTACGCCGAGGAGTTCTGCGGACCCTTTCCCGGCTTCGTCACGGGCTGGTCCTACTGGTTCGCCTGGGTCGTGACGGTGATGGCCGAAATCACGGCGATCGGCATCTACGTGCGCTATTGGCTGCCCGCGGTGCCGCAGTGGCTGCCACCGCTCATCGCCCTGCTCGTGCTCTACGGGACGAATCTGCTCGCGGTACGGGTATTCGGCGAGCTCGAGTTCTGGTTCGCGCTCATCAAGGTCGTCACCATCGTGGCGCTGATCGCAGCCGGGGTGTTCGTGATCGTATTCCACGTGGGCGCGCTCGGTGCCACGGCGAGTTTCTCCAACCTCTGGTCGCACGGCGGATTCCTGCCGGGCGGCTTAATCGCGGTGCTGCTGGCACTGCAGATCGTGATGTTCGCCTACGAGGGTGTCGAGCTCATCGGGGTCACCGCGGGGGAGGCGCAACACCCTGAGGTGACCTTGCCCAGGGCCACCAACGGCATCATCGCCCGCATCCTCATCTTCTATATCGGCGCGCTCCTCATCATCATGTCCCTCGTGCCCTGGACCGAGCTCGATCCCAGGGTGAGCCCGTTCGTATTCGTGTTCGGCAAGCTGGGACTCCCGGGCGCGGCCAGCATCATCAATCTCGTAGTCATCACGGCAGCGGCATCATCGTGCAACAGCGGCCTGTTCAGCACCGGGCGCATGCTGTGGACGCTGGCGCGGCGCGGTCAGGGCCCGCGTGCGCTCGCCGCGTTGAACAACCACCAGGTGCCCGCCGCCGGCATCCACGCCTCCGCCGCCGTCATGCTGCTCGGCGTGGTGCTGAACTACCTGGTGCCCGAGCGGGTGTTCACGGTGGTGACCAGCGTCGCGCTCATCGGCACGCTGTGGACCTGGGGAATCATCCTGGTGGCGCATGCCAACTATCGGCGCGCCGTCGCGGCCGGGCGCGCGGCCGCGGCGCCATTCCGCATGCCGGGTGCACCGGTCGCCAACTGGGTGGTGCTCGCTTTCCTCGTGCTGGTGAGCGTCATGCTGGTGCGCGACCCCGACACGCGCGTGGCGCTGTACGTGGCGCCGGTGTGGTTCGCGCTGTTGGGCGCGGGCTACTTGTGCCTGGGACGCCCGCCACGGGTGCCGGCGTAGCGCCTGCGTCGAGAGCCCCGCGCATCTACAGCAACGGCTCGCCCCCGCCGATCAGACCGCCGCCGTCGACCACCAGCGTCTGGCCGCAGATGAAGTTACCGGCGCGCGAGGCGAGCATCACGGCGACACCGGCGACATCGTCCGGATCACCGAGGCGGCGCAGCGGGTTGCGCTGGGCGAACGCCGCGGCGCGCTCGGAATTCGCCCACAGCGCCTTGGAGAAGTGCGTGCGGATGATGCCCGGAGCGATGCAGTTCACGCGGATGTTGTGCGGTCCCCATTCGACCGCCAGATTGCGCGCCAGCTGCATGTCCGCCGCCTTGGAGATGCAATAGGCCCCGAGGTAGCCGCTGCCGATGAAGCCACCGACCGAGGAGACGATGATCACCACGCCGTCCTTGCGCTCGGCCATCGCCGGCAACGTCATGTTGCACAACCAGACGTGACTGTGCAGGTTGGTGTGGATGATCTTGTCGAACACTTCGTCCGGGGTCGTGATCGAGGGGCCGAAGTGCGGATTCGCGGCGGCGTTGCACACCACGATATCGATCCGCCCCCAGCGCTCGAGCGTCGCGTTGACCAGCGCCTGCAGCTCCTCCTTGTGACCGACGTGACAGGCGCGGGCCAGCGCCATGCCTCCCGCTGCGCTGATCTCCGCGGCGGTCGCCTCGCAGCTCTCGGCTTTGCGGCTCGAGACGACGACCCGGGCGCCGTGCAGGGCCATCTGCATCGCGATCGACTTGCCGATGCCGCGGCTCGAGCCGGTGATCAGGGCAACCTTGCCCGACAGGTCGAACATCGTCATGCCAAGCTCCCGGTGCGGACCGCCGGCCATTCTGCCGTGACGGGCGCGGTGAGGGAAATGCCCGCGATAACCACGGCGCTGTGATTTCTGAGTAAGATCGCAGCGCCGCGCCCGTAGCTCAGTTGGATAGAGCATCAGGCTTCGAACCTGAGGGTCGGGAGTTCGAATCTCTCCGGGCGCGCACACCGGGGGATTTCTGCCACGGCCTCCGTTGCAATGTCTCGATGTAAGCTACGTGCAAAGGCGTTGACGGAGAATCGGCCATGGCCCGAGACATCGAGCAGGAGCTTGACGCGATCCTGGCCCCCCACAAGGCGCGCGTGGCGCAGGCCCGCAATGAGGCAGTCGAAAACACCGCCGCCGAGGAAAATTTCAGTCAAGCCGCGACAGTCTGCCTGGCCCGTGTGATTACGCCCACCCTGCAGCAGATGGCCCGGGCACTCAACGAGCGCGGTGTGGCCGCGAGAGTGCCAATTGACGGCGGCGCGGCTCGGATTGATATCCCCGTCAGTCGACACGCGCGCCTGGGTCACGGTCACGGGGGCTACCCATACCTCCGGGCCAGACCAGATCGGCAGACTCGGCGGATTCACTTCGAGCGAAATACCTCTGACAGTCGTGGCGGCAGCGCGGTCGGCGACTACATGATCGCAGAAGTCAATGCGGAGTTGGTCGAAGCACTGGTGATGGATCTGGTTCGAGAACTCTACGGACCTGCTTGATTGCTCAGGGGAGCCCCGTGATGCGTGAATGGCGATGGACCACCCTGCGCTGCGCGGCGCTGCTGACCGCGGGCGCAATGAACGCGGCACACGCCGCGCCCGACACCGCCGGCCCGGACGACGCACGACAGGCGCGCTTCGCGCTCGGCTACGATCCGGCGAAGCGCTGCCCGGAGGTGCGCCCCGCGGATGCTGCCGACGCCGCCGTGGCGCTGGTGGTCTTTAAGGTCGGCCCCTCCGGAGTACCGTCGGAGCCCTCGATGAAATCGTCCTCGGGGTCGGCAGCACTCGACGCCGCGGCGCAGAAGTGCGTGCTGCAGCTGCGGTTTCTGCCGGTGACCAGCTGGGGAGAGGGTACGGCCGTAACCTCCTGGCAGCAGATCGCCTGGCGGTGGGCAAATCCTCAGGCGCATCAAGATGACCCGGGTGCGCTCGCCGGCCATGCGGCAGCTCCCGCGGCTTCCGCCGTGCCCGCCACCGCTCCGGCAGGCACGGCGATGGGCGCCGCCTCGACCGGCGCCGCTGCCTCGACTGGCGCAGCCGCGGCGACGGGTGCCGCGGTGGGGCTATCGGCTGCCGCGAGTGCGCCGGCGGCGGGCGGTGCAGTCGCAGCCGGCGCCGCAGGCGACGCCCTCCCCGGGGCACATGACGCCGAGGTACGTGTCTGCGTCGATGCCGCCGGCAAGCTCGCACAGGACCCCACCGTCACGCACTCCTCGGGGGATGCCGCGTTCGATCAGGCCGCCGTAAAGATCGCGCGCTCCGGCTCCGGGTATTACCGGCCGCCTGTGGTGAACGGCAAGCCCGTCGCCGGGTGCGTGCGGCTCGCGATCAGGTCGGACAAGGGGTGAATGCCATGCCTTGACATCCCGGTGAGCGAGGGGTAAGTCAGTCGCGTCCCGAACCGCGCGCCGAGAACCAAGAAGCTGCGGGTGCCGCGTTTGAGCGTCGGTTCGGGCGCACGAAGAACAACTCCACCGACGACACCCAACAGCGGGAGGGATGTCATGCACAGCGCTTCACACGCGCGGCTCGCGCGAGCCGCAACGCTCGCCCTGATTTTCTCCATCCTTGCTTGCGGATCGGCGCTCGCCGCACCGCAATCGATTCTGCGCCAGCTCATGAGCCGCGACGCCAGCCAGCCGCCGACGGACGAGTTCTGCCGGACGACCTTCGGTGTTCCCTGCTACTCACCGCAGGAGATCCGCACGGCGTATGGCATGAACGGACTCATCGATACCGGCATGGTCGGCGCCGGGCAAACGATCATCATCATTGACTCCTACGGCAGTCCGACAATTGCTGCGGATCTCGCCGCCTTTGACGCGGGCTTCGGGCTTCCGGACCCGCCTTCGTTCACCGTGCTTGCACCCCTCGGAACCGTTCCCTGGAATCCGACTCTCTATCCCGATCAGCCCGGCTGGGCCGCCGAGACGACGCTCGACGTCGAGTGGGCACACGCCATGGCTCCCGGTGCCTCCATCGTGCTCATGACGAGCCCGGTCGACGAGACCGAGGGTGTGCAGGGCCTGCCGGAGTTTCTGGCACTCGAGAAGTACGCGCTCGATCACCACCTCGGCAAGATCATCTCGCAGAGCTGGAGCGCGACGGAGAATACGCTGTTTCGCGACACCGCCGGACCCGGAGGGCCGAAAGTGATCGCGGATTTCCTCGCGTTTCACCGCCGTGCGGCCGCCGAGCACGTGACGCTGCTCGCTGCCGCGGGCGATGACGGCAGCAGCAACCCCGAGACCGACGGCGCGACGTTCTATCCGTTTCCCACCGTCGGCTTCCCCGCCTCGTCCCCGCTCGTAACCGGGGTCGGCGGCACGATCCTCACGACCGATACCTCCGGTAACTACCAGTCCGAGACGGTCTGGAACGACCCGGGCTGCTGTGCCGGCGGCGGCGGTGTCAGCCAGCTGTTCCAGGCGCCCGACTATCAGCGCGACTCCCTGCCGCGAGCCGTGCGCAAGGAGCTCGGCGGCATGCGTGGAGTGCCCGACATCTCCTACAACGCCGATTGCAACAACGCGATTCTCATCTACCTGAGCTTTTTCGGAGCCGACAGCGCGGGTTGGTACACCATCTGCGGGACGAGCGAAGGTTCGCCGCAGTGGGCCGGGATCGTCGCCGATCTCAACCAGTATGCCGGGCGACCGCTCGGCTTCCTGAATCCGGCGCTCTACGCCGCCGGCGGCTTCGGTCAGTTCTATCACTTCGGCCGCGACATCACGGTTGGCAACAACGGGCTCGTCGATGTGCCCGGGGCCGTCGCGCCGGGATACCCGGCAACACGCGGATGGGATCTGGCAAGCGGCTGGGGTACGCCCAACTTCGTCAAGCTGCCGTTCGGCTCGTGTGAGCTGCTCGAGCACTAGCGCGGTGCAAGCGGCGACCGTTGCCGTTTTAACTGCGCCTGCACCCCAGGGGCCCCGGCACGCGCCGGGGCCCGCGGGTCAGGGCGGGCGAGTCAGCTTCCGCAGTGGCATAACGCCTCCTTGAAACCGGGCGACTTCACGAGACGAAGCGTCGCGCTGTCGAGCGCACTGTTGAGCATCCCCTGGTAGGTGGCGATGTTGCCCGAGTAACCGTAGTCGCCACCGGCACCTTCGGCAGTATCCTTCCAACAGGCTTGGCCCGCCGGGCCCTGCAGCTGAGCCGTCAGGCCGACACGCGCATCGTAGCTGGCACGATGCCAGATGCTCTCAGTGGTGTGCAGGTTGTCGAGCGTCATGACCAGCCTCGGGCCGCTCCCCTGCACCACGCCGTTTTGCGTCAGCACACCCTGCACACCGCTCTGCACCCACGCGACCGGATCGCTGGCGGCGGTGACGTCGGCTTTGAGCGGCTTGCTCTCGTGCGTGCGCACCCCGAGCGTCTTGTCGGTGCGCGCATCGTTCACCTGTATTTGCGAGACTGCATTGCAGGGCAGCGTTCCGAGCACGCCGGCGTTCTTCGGATTCGTCTGATACGTGAGCGGCACGGCGATCGGATCCACGCGCGACACCGCGCAGGCGGAAATGGCGAGCCAGGCGAAGACCGAGAGATTGTTCTTCTTCATGCAGGGCTCTCCGGCGACCGCTCGCGATGATAGCGGAATGCGCGGGCGCGGCTGGAGACAATCGGACGGCAGCGCGCTCGTTTCAGCGTTCCGCGGCGAGGCGCGTCCGTAGTGGGTGAGCAGGATCTGAATGCCGAGGTAGCCCATGAACTCGACTTGTCCGGAAGAGTTGCCGCTAAGGCTGCGACCGGCCATGAACAGCAGGTTGAATCCGCGGCACAACTTGTAACGCCCGCCGAGATCGAGTGTCGTGACCTGCGGCGAGTCATCCATCACGTGGTCGTTGTAGAGCTCCGCATCGAGCTCCAGCCGCGACGTCAGGCGTCGCCCGGCGACGCGACCGAGGATGCGCTCTTGCGGTCCGTGGCCGGGAAAGTAGTACCCGACTTCAAGGTCGAAGGTGTACTCGCCCGCGGTGCGGGCCACCTCAAGCGGCAGCAGCAGTCGCGCGCCATCCAGGGAGATTCCGGCACGCTGTGTGGCGGTCGATCCCGCCGTCTGCAGCTGCGGAAACGTCGCGATCTGCCAGCCGTCGCCGAGGCCATAGTTGACGTCGAGCTGGGGCAGCTGCCAGCTCGATACCCCGGGCAAGGTGGTCTGCATGGCCGCGATGTTGATTTCCCAATTGCCGTTTCCCGGCGTGCCGGGATCGTTGGTGAGGAACGGCGGGCCGGCGTCCGCGGCGGCGCTGCCTGCGGCGCACAGCGCCGCGGCGAGGAGACACAGGCATACACCGAGCGGCAAGTTCTTCAGTGGACGTTCCGGCATGTGCGGGCCCTGCGTATCATGGCCCCAGGGTGCCGAACAAGATTCGAGTCATGATGGCTGCCAGGACAGCCGCGAGAATCGGCCGCACGCCTGCAGCAGCACGTGGCGCGCGGCGGCGCCGCTGCCGCTGGGCGCTTTCTGCCGATAGCGATTACGTGCGCTATCACGACGAGGAATGGGGACGGCCGCTGCACGATGAGCGGCGGCTGTTTGAAATGCTCACCCTGGAGGGCGCGCAGGCCGGCCTCTCCTGGTCGACGATCCTGCGCAAGCGCGCCGGCTACCGCCACGCTTTCGCCAACTTCGACCCGCGCCGCGTGGCACGCTTCGATGCCCGGCGCCGCGCTGCGCTGCGGCGCGACGCCGGCATCGTGCGCAACCGCCTGAAGATCGACGCCACCGTGACTAACGCCCGTGCCTTCCTCGCGCTACAGCGCGAGTTCGGCTCGTTCGATCGTTACCTGTGGTCGTTCGTCGCCGGCCGTCCCATCGTGAACCGCCCGCGCGACGGCACCGTGCCAGGGCGCACACCGCTCAGCGACACCATCTCGCGTGACCTCGCCAAGCGTGGCTTCCGCTTCGTCGGCTCGACCATCGTCTACGCCTTCCTCCAGGCCGTCGGGGTCGTGAACGATCACGCGCGCGGCTGCTTCCTGTGTCCGCCGCGGCGCGCTCCGCAGCGTCGCGGGCGCCCTGCCCCGCGATCGAAGTAGCGTCGGGCCGCGAGCGCCTCTTAAGATAGCGGTCCGATTCATTTGCTCTCAGGACTTGCCATGAAGGTTTTTCGTGCGATGGCGCTCATCGCGGTTCTCGCGGCGGGGCCGGTATACGCTGACTGCACCTATCCCGCCGCCCCGGGGAAACTCCCGGATGGCGCCACTGCCACCCTCGACGAGATGCTGGCGGGGCAGAAGATCGTCAAGGAGTACGACACGGCGATCAAAGCCTACGTGGACTGTATCGACAAGGAGCTCGACCAGAAGATCGCCGCGGCGGGCGACAAGCTCAAGCCGGAGCAGAAAGCTGACATGCAGAAGGTCGAGGCGCAGAAGCACAACGCCGCCATCGATCAGCTGCAGGGGGTGGCCGACCGCTTCAACGAACAGGTGAAGGTCTTCAAGACGAGGACCGACAAGAAGGGCTAGTGCTGACCCCGGCCGATGCGGACCGGCTGATCGGACAGCGTCTGCAGTGCCTGCCGATCGAGTCGCTGCCGCTGGCGCAGTGCGCCGGTGCGGTGCTGCGTGAGAACATCTACGCCGAACGTGACCAGCCACCCTTCGACCGCGTGGCCATGGATGGCATTGCGCTCGACAGCCGCGCGGCGAGTTCGGGCGCGCGCTCGTTCCGCATCCAGGCGACGCAGGCGGCCGGCGATGCGCCGCTCAGCCTCGGCGCGGCGTCAGACTGCATCGAGGTGATGACGGGCGCCGTGCTGCCGGTCGGGTGCGACAGCGTGGTGCCGGTCGAGGAGCTCGCCATCGCCCACGGCCGCGCGGGTCTTGCCGCGAATGCGCGCGTCGAGCCGTGGCAGAACGTGCACCGCCGTGGCAGTGACACGCGCCAGGGGACGCTATTGCTCTCGGCCGGCCAGCGACTGCGGGCACCGGAGATCGCGATCGCAGCCTCCGCCGGCATGCCGCGCATCCGCGTCAGCAGTCAACCGATGCTCGTCGTCATCTCGACCGGCAACGAGCTCATCGAGCCCGGCGAACCGCTGCTCGCGCACCAGGTGCGCCGCTCCAATGCCTATGCGATTGTCAGTGCACTGCGCGAGCACGGCTTTCAGCGCGTCGCCGACGATCACATCCGCGACGACGCCGACGAGCTGCGTGCGCGGCTGCGCTTTCACCTCGAGACCCATGACGTGCTGGTGCTCTCCGGTGGCGTCTCCATGGGCCGCTATGACCTGGTGCCTGCCGCGCTCGCCGAGCTCGGCGTGCAGGCGATCTTCCATAAGGTCGCGCAGCGTCCGGGCAAACCCCTCTGGTTCGGCGTGGCCCCCTCCGGAGCGGCCGTGTTCGGGCTGCCCGGCAATCCCGTGTCGACCCTGGTGTGCCTCGCGCGCTACGTGCTGCCGGCGCTGCGCGGGAGCCAGGGCCAGAGCCCCTCGGCCGCGCAGCGCGTGGCGCTCGGCGCCCCGTTCACCGTGACGCCTCCGTTGACGCATTTCATCCCGGTGCGCCTCGAGCAGGACGACTGGGGACGAGAATGGGCGCGGCCTGCGCCCACCAACGGATCCGGGGACTTCACCGCACTCGCCGGCACGGACGGCTTCGTCGAGTTGCCGCCCGGACCCAATACCTACGCCAAGGGCTTCGTGACCCGCCTGTACCGCTGGTCCTGAGGCTTGCAGCGCCCGGCGGCGACCCCATGAACTCTGGTGTGCGCATCTGCCGCCCCGACAGATAGCCTTTATCTCGACCGGTCCGCATACTGCTCTCGACATGTCCGACCGCGACGTCATCGTGCCGCTGCATGCCCTGCCTGCCCCCCGGGATACGCTCGCGCGCCCGATGCGCGACCTGCGCATCTCGGTCATGGATCGCTGCAACTTCCGCTGCCCGTACTGCATGCCGCGCGAGACTTACCATGAGCGCTACCGCTTCCTCGGGTCCCACGAGCGGCTGTCGTTCGATGAGATCGTGCGCCTGGCGCGGCTCTTCGTTCAGCTCGGGGTACGGAAGCTGCGCCTGACGGGTGGTGAGCCGCTGCTACGGGCCAACCTGCCCGATCTCATCGGCGATCTCTCGGACATTGGCGGCATCGAAGACGTGGCCCTTACCACCAACGGCGTGCTGCTGGCACGCTACGCGAGCGAGCTCAAGGCCGCGGGACTTCAGCGCGTCACGGTGAGCCTCGACAGCCTCGACCCGGAGGTGTTCGCACGCATGAGCGGCGGGTTCGGTGGCGTCGACGAGGTGCTCGCGGGGATCGAGCACGCGCGCCGTGCCGAGCTCACACCGCTCAAGGTCAACGCCGTGGTGCAACGCGGAATGAACGATCACACGGTGCTCGACCTGGTGGAGCGCTTCCGCGGCAGCGGCGTCATCGTGCGCTTCATCGAGTACATGGATGTCGGCAACCGCAACCACTGGCGCTCCGATCTGGTCGTACCGTCGAAAGAGCTGCTGCAACGCATCGGCGAGCGCTGGCCGCTCGCCCCTCTCGAGCCGCAGTACCGTGGGGAGGTCGCGCGTCGCTACACCTTCGTCGACGGCCAGGGAGAGGTGGGCTTCATCTCCTCGGTGTCGCAGCCGTTTTGCGGCGGTTGCTCGCGGGCCCGGCTGTCGTCGGATGGCGTGCTGTACAGCTGCCTGTTCGCCTCCCATGGCATGAGTCTGCGGGACGCGCTGCGTGGTGGCGCGAGCGACGATCACCTGCTCGAGCTCATCCGCGGCGTATGGCTCAGGCGCAGCGATCGCTACAGCGAGCAGCGCGCGAACCTGCGCCGCGCCGTGCAGGATGAGCGCAAGGTCGAGATGTTCTACATCGGTGGCTGACGATGGCCCGCGCTCTCACGCACCTCGACGCGCGCCGTCGGCCGGCCATGGTCGACGTTGGGGCCAAGGAGGTGACGCACCGCGTCGCCGTGGCTGAAGCGCGCCTGCGCTTGCCGCGCGCCGTGGCGCGCGCGTTGCGCGCAAGCGGGCACCGCACGAAGAAGGGGCCGGTGTTCGACACCGCCATCCTCGCCGGGGTGATGGCGGCGAAGCGCACCCACGAGCTCATCCCCTTCTGTCATCCGCTCGCGCTGGAGAACTGTCAGCTGACGATCGAGCAGCACGGCGCTGAGGAAATCCTGGTGCGCTGCGAGGTCGCGGTGCATCACCGTACCGGGGTGGAGATGGAGGCCCTCACAGGCGCGGCGGTGGCGGCGCTGACGATCTACGATATGTGCAAGGCACTTTCCCACGACATCGAGATCACGAGCCTGCGCCTGCAAGCGAAGTCCGGCGGCCGGCGGCAATTCGTGCGGGCCGCGGGCCGGGAGGGGCGATGAGCGCTGCGACCGCGGGCGACTCCCCGGCCGCTGCCGCTGCGGCCCCGCTCTACGGCCTGGTGCTCGCCGGCGGCCGCAGCAGCCGCATGGGGCGCGACAAGGCGACGCTCACCTACGCAGGCCGCGCGCAGCTCGAGCGGGCCATGACACTGCTCGCACCGCACGTGATCCGCGCCTACGTCTCGGTGCGCACCGACCAGCGCTCCGAGCCGCTGCGCGCGCGCTTCCCACAGATCGCCGATGCGCAGCCAAACCTCGGTCCGATCGCCGGGGTGCTCGCGGCACAGGAGCAGCACGCGGAGGCGGCCTGGCTGGTGCTGGCGTGCGACCTGCCGCTGCTCGATGCGGTGACACTGCGGCACCTGGTGCGCGCCCGTGCGCCGCAGCGCGCGGCGACCGCCTTCCGTTCGAGCCACGACGGGCTACCCGAGCCGCTGTGCGCAATCTACGAGCCGCGCAGCCGCGAGCCGCTGCGTGCATTTGTCGCCGCCGGCAGGGACTGTCCGCGCCGCTTTCTGTTGAGTGCCGATACACAGCTCATCGACGAGCCGAACCCCGCGGCGCTCGACAATGTCAACACCCCGGAGGAGTATCGATTGGCCATGACGGCGCTGCCCCCGGAAGCCGCGGCGAACCCCAAGCATCTCACCGTGCAGTACTACGCCCTGTTGCGCGAGCAGGCGGGCCGTCGCGAGGAGGCGCTGGTGAGCGGCGCAGCGACGCCGGGGGAGCTGTACGCCGAGCTCTCGCAACGCCACCCGTTCACGCTCGCGCCGCAGGTACTGCGGGTCGCCATAAACGCCGAGTTCCGCGAGTGGTCGGCACCGCTCGCCGACGGCGATGAGGTCGTGTTCATTCCGCCGGTCGCGGGCGGTTAGTCGGTCAAGACCATGCGCGCGTTCCAGTTCAGCCGTACCCCGATCGAGACCCCCACCCTGCGCACGCAACTCACCGATCCCGCGTGCGGCGGCTACGCCGCGTTCGAGGGCTGGGTGCGCGACTCGAACGAGGGTCGCCGTGTGCGCGGCCTCGAGTACGAAGCGTTCGAGGCGTTGGCGCTTCGCGAGGGCGAACGCATTCTCGGCGAGGCGATCGACCGCTTTCAGGTGGCGCGGGCGGCGTGCGTGCACCGCGTGGGCGAGCTCGCCGTCGGCGAGCTGGCGGTGTGGGTCGGGGTCAGCGCACCGCACCGCGACGAGGCGTTTCGTGCCTGCCGCTACATCATCGACGAGGTCAAGCACCGCGTGCCGATCTGGAAGAAGGAGCACTACCTCGACGGCGACTCCGGCTGGGTGAATTGCGAGCGCTGCGCCACACCCGGGGCACACGGCGAGGCTCCCGGAGCGCATGGCGACGCCACGGGCGAGCACGTCCATCACCACCGGCGCTGACGTCGCGCGCAGCGGCGCCGACGACCGCCGCTACGGCCGCACCTGCCCCGCCCCGCGCACCACGTACTTGTAGCTGGTGAGCTGCTCCACACCGACGGGACCGCGCGCGTGGAAGCGGTCGGTGGAAATGCCGATCTCCGCGCCCATGCCGAACTCGCCCCCGTCGGCGAACTGGGTCGAAGCGTTGTGCAGCACGATGGCACTGTCGACACGCTCGAGGAAGCGCTCGGCAGTTGCCGCGTTCTCGGTGACGATCGACTCGGTGTGCGCCGAGCCGTAGCGCGCGATGTGCGCGATCGCCCCATCGACGCCGTCGACCACGCGCGCGGCGATGATCGCATCGAGGTACTCGGTGTACCAGTCGTCCTCGCTCGCCGCCCGCACACGCGGGTCAGCCTGCTGCACCAGGGGGTCGCCGCGCACTTCGCAGCCGGCGTCGAGCAGGTCGCGTACGATGGGTGCGAGGTGCGTGGCGACACAAGCGCTGTCGACCAGCAGCGTCTCGGCCGCACCGCAGATGCCGGTGCGGCGCATCTTGGCGTTCACGGCGATGGTGCGCGCCATACGTATGTCGGCATCGCGGTCGACGTAGACGTGACAATTGCCTTCGAGGTGCCCGATCACGGGCACGCGCGCCTCTTGCTGCACGCGCTCCACCAGACTGCGGCCGCCGCGCGGCACGATCACGTCGAGATACTCGCTCATGCCGGCGAGCATGTAGCCGACCGCGGCGCGATCGTCGCTCGGCACGAGCTGAATGCAGCCCGGTGGCAGCTGCGCAGTGGCGAGCCCCTGCGCCACGCATTCGTAGAGCGCGGCGTTGGAGTGGCGGCACTCCGAGCCGCCGCGCAGGATGGCGGCATTGCCCGACTTCAGGCACAGCGCCGCCGCATCGGTGGTGACGTTGGGGCGGCTCTCGTAGACGATGCCGATGACGCCGAGCGGCACGCTCACGCGCTGGATCCGTAATCCGTTCGGCCGCTCCCATTCCGCGCTCGTGCGACCGATGGGGTCGGGCAGCGCCGCGACGGCCTCAATACTGGCGGCGATCGCCTCGATGCGCTTCCCATCGAGGCGCAGTCGCTCGAGCCGCGCTCCGGAGAGATGGTGCGCGCGCGCCGCGGAGACGTCGCGCTCATTGGCATCGAGGATGTCGGCACGCCGGTCACGCACGGCGGCCGCTGCCGCGGTGAGGGCCGCGTTCTTCTGCGCGGTCGGAGCGTGCGCAAGCACCGCGGCCGCCGCGACCGCGGCACGGCCGAGCTCCTCCATCACCTGGGCTATGTCAGCGGCGCTCATGCTTCAGGAGGCTGGCTGTGGGGCCGCGGTCCCGCCCGCAGCGGCGAGCCCCTGGCGCATCAACACCAGGTCGTCACGGTGGATCATCTCGTCGCGTCCGCGAAATCCCAGAAGGTCCGCGATCTCCGAGGATTTGCGCCCCATGATGCGCGCAGCGTCGGCATCGGAGTACGCGATGATGCCACGCGCGACCTCCGTGCCGTCGGGGGCGAGCACGCTCACGGTATCGCCGCGGTCGAAGCGTCCACGGGCGGCCGTAACACCCGCCGGCAGGAGGCTGCGGCCCTCGAGCAGCGCACGCAGAGCGCCCGCGTCGATGGTGATCGCCCCGGCCGGGCGCAGCGTTCCGGCGATCCACTGCTTGCGCGCTGCCGCGGGGGTCGCGGTGGGAATGAACCAGGTACAGTCGGCGCCCTCTTCGATGCGTCGCAGCGGATGGCGGTATGCGCCGGCGGCGATGCACATGTGACAACCGGCCGCGACCGCGATCCGTGCGGCGACGATCTTGGCAGTCATGCCGCCCGCCCCGACCGCCGAGAGCGATCGACCGGCCATCGCCTCGATCTGGGGGGTGATCTGGCGTACCTCGTGGATGAGGCGCGCGGCGCGCGCGCGGTTCGGGTCGGCGCTGTAGAGTCCCTCGACGTCCGACAGCAGCACCAGGCACTCTGCGCCGACCATCTGCGCGACCCGGGCCGCGAGGCGATCGTTGTCGCCGTATCGGATCTCCGCGGTCGCCACGGTATCGTTCTCGTTGATGACCGGCAGCGCGCCGAGCTCGAGAAGCGACTCGAGCGTCGCGCGAGCGTTGAGGTAGCGGCGGCGGCGCTCGCTGTCCTCGAGAGTGAGCAGTACCTGCGCCACGGTGACGTCGTTACCCTCGAGCAGCTCTTTGTATGCGTGGGCCAGGCGGATCTGCCCCACGGCCGCGGCCGCCTGGCTCTCCTCGAGTCGCAGCGTCCCATGCTTGAGCCCGAGCCGCCGGCGGCCGAGAGCGATGGCGCCGGATGACACCAGGACGACACGCTGGCCGCGCCGGCGCAGGCGCAGCAGGTCCTCGACCAGGGTCTCGAGCCAGGTGCGGTTGACGCGACCGCTGTCGGCATCCACCAGCAGCGCGGAGCCCACCTTCACCACGATCCGCCGCGCCTGCGTGAGGGGCGTCGCTGATTCGCTTCGGCCGGCCATTTGAAGAAAATCATACGCAAACGCGGGCCGCGTTGCCCAAGGCGACTGCAGCCCCTACACTTGTGCGCGGCGAAATGACAGGGTGGCTTTCGCGGTGAGCAGAGATTACGAGCCCGTGCCCGGCCAGTGGTACCAGAACCTGGAGGAGGAGGAATCGTTCCGCGTGCTGTCGGTGGACGAGGACTCGGAGCTCCTCGAGATCGAGTACCTCGACGGGGACATCGAGGAGATCGACCTGGAGACCTGGCACGAGATGGACCTGGAGCGCATCGAGGAGCCGGAGGGCTGGTCCGAGTCCGACGACGAGGACGAGGCGGAGGAGGAAGAGGACTGGGACGAGGAAGACGATGAGGACGAGGACGACGACTGGGAAGAAGACGAGGACGATGGCGACGAAGAGCGGGATGAGTATTGACTGCACCCGGCGTCGATAGCTGGTACCACGAAAAAGAATCGGCCTGGCTGTACCGCCAGGTGGCGGCCGCAGAGGCCGATCCCCGCAAGAGCGAACTGTTCCTGAAGCTCGCCGCCGCCGCCGAGGAACAGGCGAGCAGGTGGCAAGCCGCCGCGGCGCGTGCCGCGGGAGACAGCGCTCCGCGCACCTTCACCCCATCGCTGCGCGCCCGCATCGTGGCGCGGCTGCTGTCGCGGTTCGATCCGCGCTCGCTCCGTCCGGTGCTCGCAGCGATGAAGCTGCGCGGGCTGTCGATCTACAGCGCGCCACCCGGCGCCGGCGGTCACGCGATGCCGACCTCGCTGGCGCAGGTCGGCGCACGCCACCGCAGCGCGCTCGGCGGGAGCCTGCGCGCCGCAGTGTTCGGTGTGAACGACGGGCTGGTGTCGAACGTGAGCCTCACGCTCGGGGTGGCCGGCGCCGGTGCGGCGAGCGGCTACGTTCTCACGGCGGGAGTCGCCGGATTGCTCGCCGGCGCACTCTCCATGGCAGCGGGCGAGTACGTCTCGGTACGCTCGCAGCGCGAGATGTACGAGTACCAGATTGCGCTCGAGCGCGAGGAGCTCGCCGAGTATCCACAGGAGGAGGCCGAGGAGCTCGCCCTGATCTATCAGGCGCGCGGCGTCGAGCTTTCGCAGGCCCGCGCCGTGAGTCAGGCGCTGCTCGCCAACCCAGCCAAGGCGCTCGACGTGCTCGCGCGCGAGGAGCTCGGTTTGAATCCCGACGACCTCGGCTCGCCCTGGC
>DATIZW010000026.1:0-6580 GCA_035516875.1 Steroidobacteraceae bacterium | reverse complement strand
CCGCGCACGGCTGCTGGAATTCGACCCGGAGGAGCATCCGGTCGCCCTGCAACTCGGCGGCAGTGATCCGCGCGAGCTCGCGGCGGCGGCGCGGGCCGGGGCAGAGGCCGGCTACGACGAGATCAACCTCAACTGCGGCTGCCCGAGTGAGCGAGTCGCGAGCGGCGCCTTTGGCGCCTGTCTGATGCGCGAACCCGAGCGGGTGGCGGACTGCGCGGCGGCGATGCGCGCCGTGGTGCGCGTGCCGGTAACGGTCAAGATGCGTATCGGTGTGGTGAGTGCCACTGCCGGCGAAGCGCGCCGCGCGGTGGCACATTTCGACGACGCCGACTTCGAGGCGCTGCGCCATTTCGTAGCCGGAGTGTGCGCTGCCGGTTGCACGGTGGCGATCGTTCATGCCCGTAAGGCCGTGCTCAGTGGCCTCTCGCCGAGCGACAACCGCGAGGTGCCGCCACTGCGCTATGACGTTGTGCAGCGGCTGAAGGCCGTGTTTCCGCAGCTCCCGGTCGTGGTCAACGGTGGGCTGCGCGACGTCGTCTCCGTGCTCGCAGCGCTCGACTGGTGCGACGGCGTCATGCTCGGGCGGGAGGCTTATCACCGGCCCTTCGTGCTCGCGGAGCTCGAGCGGGCGCTGCATCCGGGCGCGGAAGCCGTGCCGAGTCGCGAGGTGCTGCTCGAGCGCATGCAGCGCTATGCCGCACGGGAGCTGGCCCGCGGCGCCCGCCTCGCTCCGATCGTGCGGCACATGCTGGGCCTTTATGCCGGTGAGCCGGGTGCGCGCGAGTTCCGGCGCATTTTGAGCGAAGGGGCCCGCGCTCCCGGTGTGGGCGCGGAGCTGTTGGGACGGGCAATTCCCGCAGGCCAGCGTCCGCAGGCCTGAGTAGCAGCCCGGGAGCGCTTGCGTATAATCAAAGCGCACCCATGGGCAAGGATATCGAACTCGCCATCCTGTTCGCCGACGTCGTCGGATCGACGCGTCTCTACGACGTGATGGGGGATGTGCGCGCCCGGGACATGGTGGCGATCTGCATCGACGTGATGCGCAGTGCCACCGAGGCGCGACAGGGGACGGTGATCAAGACCATGGGTGATGAGGTCATGGCCACGTTCCCGAGCGCCGATGCCGCACTCAATGCAGCGGCACAGATGCAGCAGCAGATCTCCAGCCACGCCCAGCTCAAAGTCGACGGACAACCTGTCGCCATCCGCATCGGCTGTCACTTCGGTCCGGTGATGCTCGAGAACCGCGACGTATTCGGCGCCGCCGTGCATACCGCTAACCGCATGACGAGTCAGGCCAAGGCCGGGCAGATCGTCACCACCGCAGCGACGGTGGACAAGCTGTCCGCCGAATGGCGCGCAGCCTGCCGCCAGATCGACATTGCGACACTCAAGGGTCAGGGCAGCGAGATCGCACTCTACGAGGTGCTGTGGCAGACCGAGGATGTGACCAGCATGGTCCCCGGCATCGCCACCGAGGCGCGTCCCGCACGCTCCATGCGCCTGCGGCTGCGGTGTGATGATCGCGAATTGCTCGTCGATGAGCGGCACTCGAGCATCACCATCGGTCGTGCCGAGGACAATGACGTCGTGGTGAAGGGCAACCTGATCTCGCGCCTGCACGCGCGCATCGAGATCAGCCGCAACAAGTTCGTACTGATCGACCAGAGCACCAACGGCACCTTCGTACAAAGCGCCGATGGCGAGGAGTCCTTCGTACGGCGCGACAGCCTGCAGATCCGGGGCCAGGGCATGATCGGACTCGGACGGCTGCCCGAGCAGGGTTCCCCGCAGACCATCCGCTACAGCTGCGAAGAGGGCTGAAGCGCCCGAATCTCGGGCGCTGCCGCGCGCTGTCCCCTAGCCGAGCCGCCGCTCCGTGGTGGCGAGTTCGGCGAGCAGCGCCTGCGGCAAGCGGCTGCCGTACTTGCCGAGGTACTCGCGCATGTCGGCTGTCTCCTTGCGCCAGAGCGCGGCATCTACCGTGAGCAGCGCCGCGAGCGCGTCGCCACCGAGCTCGAGGCCCCGCAGGTCGAGGTCCTGGGGCCGAGGCAGGTGGCCGATAGCCGACTCGGCTGCTCCGGCCTTGCCGGCGCTGCGATCGAGCATCCACGCCAGCACCCGCAGGTTCTCGCCAAATCCCGGCCAGAGGAACTTGCCGTGCGCGTCGCGGCGGAACCAGTTGACCTGATAGATCCGCGGCGGGCGTGCGAGTTGCGCGCCGACATGGAGCCAGTGCTGCCAGTAATCGCCGAAGTTGTAACCGCAGAAGGGTTGCATCGCCATCGGGTCACGACGGATCACACCGACCTGGCCGACGGCAGCCGCGGTGGTCTCCGAGGCGAGCGATGCGCCGACCAGCACGCCGTGATTCCAATCGCGCGCCTCGTAGACGAGCGGTGCGACCTCGCGACGCCGTCCGCCGAACACCAGCGCCGATATCGGCACGCCGCTGGCGTCCTCGGCGTGGGGTGACCAGCTCGGGTTGCGCTTGGCCGCAACCGTGAAGCGCGAGTTCGGGTGCGCGGCGGGCCCCTGGGCCGGATCGTACGGGCGGCCCTGCCAGTCGACCACCGGCCTGCCACTCGTGAGGCCTTCCCACCAGGGCTGGTTGTCGGCGGTGAGTCCGACGTTGGTGAACAGGGTGTCGCGGCGGATCATCTCGTAGGCGTTGCGGTTGGTCTTCGGGTTGGTGCCGGGGACCACGCCGAAGTAGCCCGCTTCGGGATTGATCGCCCAAAGCCGTCCATCGTCTCCCGGGTGCAGCCAGGCGATGTCGTCGCCGACGGTGAACACGCGCCAGCCCGGCAGCGAGGCGGGTGGAATCAGCATGGCGAGATTGGTCTTGCCACATGCCGAAGGGAAGGCGCAGGCGAGGTAGTGCGTCTCGCCGCGCGGGTTCTGCAATCCGACGATCAGCATGTGCTCCGCGAGCCAACCCTCGCTGCGCGCCTGCCAGCTGGCGATGCGCAGCGCGTGGCACTTCTTACCGAGCAGCGCGTTGCCACCGTAACCGGAGCCATAGCTCTCGATCGAGAGCTCCTCGGGAAAGTGCATGATGAATCGGCGCCCGGGGTCGAGCTCGCCGGTCGAGTGCAGACCGCGCACGAAGTCGTTCTCGCGGGCGATGCGCTCGAGCGCAGCACGTCCGGCACGCGTCATGATCAGCATGCTGAGCACGACGTAGGGGCTGTCGGTGATCTCCACTCCGCAGCGCGACAGCGGCGAGTCGATCGGCCCCATGCAGTACGGAATCACGTATAGCGTGCGCTCGCGCATGCATCCGCGGAACAGCTCGCGCATCCTGACGTGCGCCTGCTGCGGGTCCATCCAGTGGTTGTTGGGACCAGCGTCCTCCTGCGAGCGCGTGCAGATGTAGGTGAGATGCTCGACGCGCGCCACGTCGTTCGGCGCCGAGCGGTACAGGTGGCAGCCCGGGAACAGCTCGGCGTTGAGTGCCTTGAGCTCGCCGGTGCGCAACATCTGTGCCGTCAGCTGCCGGGCCTCCACTTCCGAGCCCTCGCACCAGTGAATCGCGCGTGGTTGCGTCAGCTCGCGCACCGAATTCACCCACTCCGCCACGGCGCGGCTCAATTCGGGAAGCGGGCTCAGCGTATGTGCGGCGGTAGCCATCCGCAGGTCCTCTCGTCCGGTGGCGCTTCTTTAGCCGGTAATTATATCCCGGGCAGATGCGTCGCCCTGATAAAGTAGCGGCGCACCGGGCGTTGTCGTCCAGGAGCAGCCCGCGCACTAAGTTTGCAGCAATTTCAGGAAGATATGGGTCTCGACGTGCGCCGCTCGCACGCGGCAGGATGTTGTCCAGGCGTGTGCTCGGGCGTAACGCTGTATGTTGGATCTTGAGGACATATTCGGGCACGGCGGCCCCCTCGAGCGGGCGCTGCCGGATTTCAAGGTACGCCGCGAGCAACTGCGCATGGCGCAGCGGATCGCCGACGCGCTCGGCGCTGGCGAGTCGCTGATCGTCGAGGCCGGCACCGGTACCGGCAAAACCTTCGCCTACCTCGTGCCCGCGCTGTTATCGGGCGCGCGTGTGTTGATATCCACCGGCACGCGCACGCTGCAGGATCAGCTGTTCGCGAAGGATCTGCCGCTGGTGAGCGCCGCGCTCGGACGGCCGGCGCGTGTGGCACTGCTCAAGGGCCGCGCCAACTATCTGTGCCGCTACCGGCTGGCACAGGCCGGCGTTGCGCACGCGCAGCTGCCGCTGGTGGAATCGCCACCTTCGCGGGGCGCGAACTCAATGTTGGCGCGTATCGAGCGCTGGGCGCGCACCACCAGGCGCGGCGACCTGGCCGAGGTGCGCGGACTCTCCGACAGCCATCCGGTGTGGACGCAGGTCACCGCCACGCGCGAGAGCTGTCTCGGCGTGCGTTGCCCGGAGATTTCGCGCTGCCACGTGATGGGCGCACGCCGCGAAGCGCTCGAGGCGGACATCGTCATCGTCAATCATCATCTGCTGCTCGCGGATCTCGCCCTGAAGGAAGACGGCTTCGGCGACCTGCTCGGCTCGGCCGATGCGGTGATTCTCGATGAAGCTCACCAGATTCCGGATCTCGCCACGCAGTTCTTCGGCGCGCACGTGAGCAGCCGCCAGGTGGAGAGCCTGCTCAGGGATCTGCGGCTGGAGCTCGCACCGCAGGCGGCTGCCGCTGCGGCTGCAGCGGCAGCCGTGGACGCACTGCCGGCAGCCCCGGGGGCGGCGCTACGTGCTGCCGAGACGGCGCTGCGCGAGCTGCGCGCGGCGGCCGCCGCTGCGAGCGGCCGCATCGCCTTCACACCCGGCAGCACGATCCCCACCGGGTGCGTCGCTGCACTCATAGAGGCCCTGGAGGATCTTGCCGCGGTGATGAGCGCGTGCGAGGAGCAGGGTGCCGTGGGCCACCTCGCTGAACGCGCCGCCGAGCTCGCGGCGAGCCTGGCGCGCATTGCCGCGGTCGATGACCTCGAAGGCGCGCGCACGCTAGAGGTGAGCCCGCGCGGGCTCACGCTGAGCCTCATGCCGTTCGACATCTCGGGCCGATTTCGCGCGCTGGTGCACTCGCGCGGTGGCGCGTGGATCTTCGCCTCGGCCACGCTTTCACTCGGCGAAGAGTTCGGACACTTCACCGGCAGGCTCGGACTTGACGCGGCGGCGACGCTGCGCATCGACAGTCCCTTCGATCACGAGCGCCAGGCGCTGCTTTATCTGCCTGCAGGACTGCCTGAGCCGTCGGCGTCAGGTTACGTGGCGGCGGTCATCGACACGGCGCTGCCGCTCATCACGGCCGCGCGGGGCGGCGCGTTCGTGCTGTTCACCAGCCACCGCGCACTGGCGCACGGCGCGGCGCTGCTGCGCGCCCGTTGGGCGGATGCGGCGCCGTACCGGCTGTTCGTGCAGGGCGAGGCGCCACGCGAGCGGCTGTTGCAGGAATTCCGCGCCGACGGCAATGGCGTGCTGCTCGGTACCGCGAGCTTCTGGGAAGGGGTCGATGTCAAGGGAGAGGCTCTGCGGCTGGTGATCATCGAGAAGCTGCCGTTTGCCTCGCCCGAGGACCCGCTGGTGCGCGCGCGGATCGAGCACCTTACCGCGAGCGGTGCCAACGCGTTTCGCGACTACCAGCTCCCGGAGGCGGCACTCGCGCTCAAGCAGGGTGCGGGCCGGCTGATACGCAGCGAGGACGACTACGGCGTCGTGGTGATCTGCGACCCGCGCATGCTCGCTCGCGCCTACGGACGGGTGTTTCTCGAGGCGCTGCCGGCGATGTCCGTGACACAGGATGCGGAGGAGACGATGCGCTTCCTCGCGCGCCATGCGCCGCCCATGCCGGCGGGTGCGCGGGTTGCGGCAGCCCCGTGAGAATTCTCGCCATCGATACCGCAACCGAGTGCTGCTCGGCTGCGCTCCTTATTGATGGGCGCGTACTCATGCGTGAGGCGCTACTCGAGCGCGGTCACGCCGAGCACATTCTGCCGATGGTCGATGCGCTGCTGCGTGAAGCGCGGCTTCCGCTCAGGGAGCTCAGTGCCATTGCCTTCGGGCGCGGCCCCGGCGCCTTTACCGGCGTGCGACTGGCGGCGAGTGTGACCCAGGGACTTGCCTATGGCGCCACTGTGCCGGTCGTGCCGATCTCTGACCTGCGCGCGATCGCCGAGCGCGTGCTGAACGAGCACTCGGCCCTCGATCAGGTCCTCGTGTGCACGGACGCACGGATGCGCGAGGTCTACTGGGCCTGGTTTGAGCGTGGACCGACAGGATACGCGGTAGGGGTTGGGGAAGAGCACGTCGGTGGTGCGGCCGAGATTGCCGTTCCCGTTGACCGCTCCGGTCAAGCCACAGCTCAGGTGGGGCGATTCGGTGCGGCCGGCTCTGGCTTTGCCGCCTATCCGGAGCTGCGCAGCACGGTCGCGGCGCCGGCAGCCCTCATCCTCGAGAGCCTCCGGCCGCACGCCCGTGAGGTTGCGACCCTCGCCGCAGTGGAGGTGGCGGCGGGGCGTGTTCTGCCCGCAGAACAGGCGCTTCCGCATTATCTGCGCGACGATGTGACGCAGACCCCGCACGCACGGTCACTAAACTGACACT
>DATIZW010000025.1:0-4883 GCA_035516875.1 Steroidobacteraceae bacterium | reverse complement strand
CCGCTTCCTGATCGCGGGCCACACGAGCGCCACGGGCTCGGCGGAGCATAACCAGCGACTCTCCGAGGCACGGGCGCGATCGGTGCGCAGTTATCTGCTCGAGCGCTTCCACATCGCTCCCGGGCGCATCGAGGCGACCGGCTACGGCTCGTCACATCCGCTGCCGAACTTCCCGCCCGGCGCGCTGCAGCAGCGGCGCGTCGAGATCAGCACCTTGCCGTCCACTTCCTGAGGGAGCTTCAGATGAGGACCCGGTCACGACTACTCAGCGCATTCGCGGCCGCAGCATCGCTCGTGGCATCTGCCGCCGACGCGAGTCCGAGGGCGCTGCTCATCGGCGTCGGCGACGTGCGCAGCGCCCCGCTTCCGGCGATCGACGTCGATATCGACAACATGAGAAAAGTCGCCACCATCATCGGGTTCAAGCCCGACGAGATCAAGGTGCTTTACGACGAACAGGCGACCTACGCGAATGTCCGCCAGGCACTCGCGACCTGGGTGCACGACGGGGTCGGTGCCAACGACAAGGTGCTGATCTACTTCAGCGGCCACGGAACGCGCGTGGCGGATGCGCAGAGTGCCAACGGCCAGGACGATGCACTGGTGATGCACGACGTGCTCCTCCAGGGCCACGGTCAGGTCAAGAATGTCCTGCTCGGACGTGAGTTGGGCGCGGCGATTGCCAAGATTCCGAGCCACGAAGTGCTGGTACTGGTGGATGCCTGTCACAGCGGCTCGGCCACCCGCGACATCCAGCTCGGCAATCTGAGCCTCGGCACCTCCATCGCGGTGACGCGCTTTTTCTCATACCCGGGTATGCCCGAAGCCGTGCCGGCGGGGACCGCGACGCGCGGCTTCACGGTGGCGCGTGCCATGGATACCCCGGCCGGTTCGGAGAACTACGCGGCGCTCTCGGCGGCGCGCGATGACGAGCTGGCCACCGGCACCGAGAACGGCGGCATGTTCACGCTCGGCGTGACCGGCGCGATCCAGGATGCCGCTCGCGACGGCAAGCATCCGACGGTCGAGGATCTGCGCCAGGCGGCGACGCAATACATCGCGCTGCACCTCAAGGAAGGGGACCGCAGCCATCCCGTGGCCGACGGCAATCCACGCCTGATTCGCGGCGAGCTCGCGCTGATCCCGCTCAAGGACGGCCAGGGACCGACCTGGCAGTCGCTCGTGGCGCTCGCGGGCAACGGGCAGCCGGTGCTCAAGATCGTTGCCGGCAACGGACAGCAGATCCGTGTCGGTGATCAGATCGTGCTCGAGGTGGCGGTGCCGCGCGAGGGCTATCTCAACGTCGTCACCGTGGACAGCCAGGACCGCGCGACCGTCCTCTACCCGAACAAGTACAACGCCTCGAACGAAGTCAAGGCCGGGGCGTTCCGCTTCCCGACGCCACAGATGAATTTCGTGGTGCGCGCTGCGGAGCCCACCGGTCCGTCGCTGGTGGTCGCCTTCCTCACGGACAAGAAGGTCAACCTCCTCGACCTCGGGGTCGAGGGGCGCGATGCCGCCGGCAAGATGCAACAGGCATTCACCGAGGTGAACTCGCGGGCCACACGCGCGCTGGTCGTGGACGCGCGCGAGGACCGGATTGCGGCCGGCACGCTTACGGTGCGCGTCGATCCGAAAACGCAGTGAAGGATGCAGTGTATGTCAGCGAAGCATTCGTGGCTCGTGGTCCTCGGCGCACTCCTCGTGGCCTCGCTCGCCGGCGCCGCCCAGGGCAGCTTCCAGCTGCTTTCCACCGGGGAGTACCAATCTGAGCTCGCGGCGCGCGCCGCCCCCGGGGCGACGTACGTCACGCGCGGCGCCGACTTCAATGCGCCGACCATTACCGTCGTCAAGCCCGATCACAGCGCCCCCATCAAGCCGCCGGTGGACATCGACGTGGAGTTCAAACCGTCGCAGGGGTCGACCGTCAACGTGAGCTCGCTGAAGATCCTGTACGGGTTCCTCAAGCTCGACATCACGGATCGCATCCTCAAGGCGCCGGGCGTGCAGGTGTCCGCCGCGGGTCTCCAGGCGAATGGCGCGCAGTTGCCGAGCGGCAGTCACAAACTGCTGATCGAGATCGCCGACAACCTCGGGCGCGTGGGGCGCCAGCCCGTCGAGTTCACCGTGCAGCAGTAGGGCACAGTCATGGGCAAACGACCGGCGCCGGCGCGCGCGCCTCACTGGCTGGCGTCACTATCGCTGCTGCTCGCCGCACAGGGTGCGGCGGCTGACGATCGGACAGCCGTCACGCTCGCACCGACCCGGGCCGTGCTGCTGCTGATTGCCGGGCCTGAGGCGTCGCAGACGCTCGCCCAGCAGCGGCCGGCGACGATCGACCCGGCGAGCAGGCCGGAAGCGGAGCTGCTGCGCCAGTGTGCCAATGACGAGAGCCAGCGGCCGACGCGCAGTTTCCTCTTCACCTTCATTACCCAGGGTTGGCGTGTGCTGCTGCACCCGATGGCCGTCAGTGTTCACGACGAGTTGCTGAAGTACGCCAAGGTCTCCGATGGCACGGCGAGCGGCGACTACTACCAGGGCGGTGACCCGTCGACCAGGGCGCCGCTCAACGCCCACATCAGCTGCCTGCGCTTCATGCGCCTCTCGGGCGACTCCGACAACGCGGAAGTGGCACTCGACTTCGTCGCCGATGTGCGCCTCGATGCGGCGCGCGATGCGATCCGACTGCGCCCGCTGCGCCTGTTCATCAGCCAGGGCGGCGCCAAGAGCGCTGATGGTCACTACTCGGTGGCGATCGCGGTGCGCGCGAGCGCGGTATGGCGCGACGAGTTTGCCGGTCATCAGGGACAGCTCTTCGAGGAGACGCTCGTCACCGAAAGCGTCAACCTCAAATCCGGCTCGTTTCTCAAGTACTACCCGACCGATGCCGCGAGCGGCACGCGCGTGCCGATCGTGCCGGTCTCCTTCGGCGCAGATCGCAGCCGCGATTTTGGCAACGCGGAGTTCGGAGTACGCGTGGCCGAGATCGGCACGCCACCGGCCACTCTGAAGCTGCTCGCTGACATGCTGCCCGATCCCAACGAGAAGGTGAGTCAGCTGCTGATTGCCGCCGCCCTCGCCGGACTCCCATGAGGAGCTGTCGGGGAGTGCCCCGTCGGACACTCGCGCACGCGCTCGCCACCGGGCCTGCCGTGCCGCCGGTGAGGCGCGCCGCGCTGCCGGTGCTCCTCAGTGGCTGCCTGGCGCTGTTCCTGACAGGCTGCGCGCGCACACCCGAGGAGAGCCCGAGCCCGGTCACGCAGCCCGCCGCGAGCGGGCAGGCCGGGCACCGGCTCGCGCTCGTGATCGGCAACGACTCCTACCAGCATGCCGCGGTGCTGCACAACGCTCGTGCCGATGCCCGCGCGGTGGCCGCGGTGTTGAAGAGCCTCGGCTTCACGGTAACCCTCAAGCAGGACGTGACGTACGAGCAGATGAAGGAGGCGATGCGCGCCTTCAAGGGGGACGTGTCCGGCGGCGATGAGGTGGTGTTCTACTACTCCGGCCACGGCGTGCAGTTCGGCGGAAGCAACTACCTGATTGCGGTGGACCTCGTCCCGCAGAGCGAGGCGCAGGTGGCCGACGACTCGGTGGGGCTGCAGCGCATGCTCGACGACCTGAGCGAGCAGAAGGCGCGCTTCGCACTGGCCATCATCGATGCCTGTCGGGACGATCCGTTCAAGGGCACCGGCCGTGCCATCGGCAAGCGCGGGCTGGCGATGCAGAGCGCGAGCGGACAGATGGTGATGTATTCCGCCGGTGCGGGACAGGAGGCGCTCGACCGACTCGGCGCGAATGACCATGATCCGAACGGCGTGTTCACGCGCGTCCTCATCAAGGAGATCAGGAGGCCTGGCGTCAGCGCCAATCAACTGCTGAAGAGCGTCTCGTCACAGGTGATAGAGCTCGCCAGGAGCGTCAACCACGTGCAGGTGCCGGCGCTCTACGACGAGTCCATCGGCGATTACTACTTCGTGCCGCCCGGCCAGGCGGCCGTCGCGCAGGCGCCCCCGAGCAGCGCCGCCGTACCGACGCCGGCGGCCGCGGCGACGGCCACGCCGATCCACGTCGCGACTGCCGATGAGCTCGAGCAGGAGTACTGGGATCGCATCAGGGACAGCACGGATGCTGCGGATTTCCGCGACTACGAGAAGCAATTCCCTGGCGGGCCGCACGCGGCGGAGGCGGCACTCGAGGTGCGTCGCCTGACTCGCTCCGCCGCAAAAAGCACCCCGGTCGCCGCTCCCGGGTCCGCGGCCGCAGTTGCTGCGGCGGCACCCGTGACACGCGCCGCCCCGCTCGCCACAGCGGCTGGCAGCGCCGGCGTTCCGCCGCCGTCCACGACCGCCGTCGCGCCGGGATCCTATGCGGGCTATACGACCGACAGCTCGTATCCCGGGATGAAGGTTCTCGGTCGGCTCATGCTGGCGAGCAGTGGTGAGTTCGAGTATCACGGCGAGAGCGGGGCGGTGCTGCACGGTACGCTCGATCTTTCCCGGTCCGATGACGTCTCCGGCCGGGCGATGGTGCGCCTGCCCAACGGCAGCTCCACGGGCGTCATGATTCGCGGCAAGATCACCGGCGGGAAGCTCGTGGCCCGCTACCAGGACGGCTGGCGGGACAGCGGTGACATTGTCTTCGACTTCACCAATCCCCTATAGCTGATTCGGCCTCACGTCGAAGGCGCGCCAGATGCGCAGCACCGCGCGCTGAGAAATGCCGAGCGCCGAGGCAAGCCGGCGGCTGCTCCAGCGTTCGGCATCCGGCGGCTGCTCGTGCAGCGTCTTGGCGAGCACCGCCTCGACCAGCTCATCGCTGATCGAGCGTGGCGCACCCGAGCGCGGCTGATCGAGCAGCCCGCGTACGCGCTCGGCGACGAAGCG
>DATIZW010000024.1:0-2294 GCA_035516875.1 Steroidobacteraceae bacterium | reverse complement strand
CAACACCGGCCTCACGGTGACCGCCGCGCCGTCACAGCATTTCTCCGGCCGCACCTCCAAGAACCGCAACACGACGCTGTGGTCCTCATTCGTCATCCGCTCGCCGCGGCACGCCGTGTTCTTCAGTGGTGACACCGGGCTCACCACCGAGTATCGCGCGATTCGTGAGCGCCTCGGCCCGTTCGATCTGGTGATGCTGGAGATCGGCGCATTTCATCCCGCCTGGGGCGATATGCACCTCGGACCGGAGAATGCCCTCAAGGCACTCGCGCTGCTGGGCGGTGCCCCGTTTCTACCCATTCACTGGGGCACCTTCGCGCTCGGAATGCATCCCTGGGATCAGCCGCCGGAGACACTGCTCGCCCTCGGCGAGCGTGCCAATGTGCCACTTCTCATGCCACGTCTCGGTGAGCCGCTCGAACCCTCGCACGCGCAGCGCGCGGTCCCCTGGTGGCGCGTGAGCGGGACCGCGGGGCGCGCCGCCGGGGTGGACACCTCCGGAGCCGTGACGCTGCCACGCACGGTGCCCTGGCCGCTCGACTGACTCGCCCGCAGCAGCGCCCCACGCCCTGGCCGAGCCCGCGCCGGAGTCGACCCAGGGGCCGATCAGGGCCTTACTCGCCCCGCCCGAGCGTCATGAGCGCGAACTCCTCGAAGAGAATCTGTGCCGCGAGCTGCACGGTGTTGGTTGTCGGGTCGTATTGCGGCGCGACTTCGACCACATCCGCTCCAGCAATGTCGAGCCCGCGCAGTCCGCGCAACAGTGCCAGGCCTTCGCGCGCCTCGAGGCCACCGGCCTCCGGGGTGCCGGTGCCGGGTGCGTACACGGGATCGAAACCGTCGACGTCGACCGAGATGTAGAAGGGCTCATCGCCAACCACGGCGCGTGCCTTGTCGATGACCGCGGCCAGACCCATGCTCATGAAATCCTCCATGTAGATCACGGTCATTCCCGAGGCGTGCGAGAACTCCCAGAACATGTTCGCTGAGCCGCGGATCCCGATCTGGATCGTACGATCGGGATCGAGTACGCCGTCGAGAACGGCCAGGCGAAACGGTCCACCGTGATGGAACTTCGTGCAGTCATAAGCCCCCATGGTGTCGCAGTGAGCATCGATGTGAACCAGACCGAGCGGCGCGTCTTTGCCGAGCGCCTTGAGGATCGGGTAGGTGATCGAGTGATCACCGCCAACCGACAGCGGACGCACACCGCACGCCTTGAGCGAAAGATAGTACCGCTCGATGTCCTCGAGCGATTGCTCGAGGCTATAACGGCTGCGAAACGGCACGTCGCCGACATCCGCAGCCCGGGCCCGGCTCTTCGGCACCCCGCGCAGCGTCGGATGATACGGCCCGATGCGCTCGATGGTGCGCACGGCGCGCGGACCGAAGCGCGCGCCGCTGCGGTTGGAAACCCCGAGGTCCATCGGCACGCCGACCAGCGCGATGTCGAGATCGGTGGCGTCCGCAGCGTACGGTAGTCCGAGAAACGTCGCCACACCCGCGTAGGGCAACGAGCGCCGGCCGTCCGGAGACTTCACCTCGCGGGCGGCGCGGGCAAGAACCGGATCATCGCCGTCGAACGCATCGCGATCGGCGTAGCGTGCGCGCAGCCGTCGCAATTTTTCCTGGTCCATAGCCGTGCTACCTCGAACCCTACCCACAGCGGCGGAATGGGCGCTAATGTATTACGTGCCGTCCGCGAAGTGAATGCACAAGGCAAGGGGGTCAACGATGAAGCGATCCATCGTCGCGTTCGTAGTAGCGCTCTTCGCTTGGGTTCTGATCGTTTCGCTCCTCGATCGCGGTCTGCGGCTTACCCTGAATGGCTATGCCGCGGCCGAACCGGCGATGCACTTCACCGTCGCGATGATGGCGGCGCGGCTGGTGATCGCCGCTGTCACCTCGTTGCTTGCCGGCGCAGTTGCCGGCTGGATCGCGCCACGCAGCACCGGTACCCCGGCGGTGCTCGGCGCCGTGCTACTGGTGGTATTCATTCCCGAGCACGTGCGGCTGTGGCCGCTGTTCCCGGTCTGGTACCACCTCACCTTTCTTCTGACGCTGGTGCCTTTGGTGGTACTCGGTGCGCGTATCGCGCAGCTGCTGCAACGCTCGCCCGTGGCCGCGGTCCGATGAGCCGTTGGCGCGACTCGCGCTGCACGCGCGCACAGGCGCTCGCCATCCTCAGCGAGGTGGCGGCGCGGGCCGGCGCGCGCCAACTCCGGTCGCCTGCTCGAACGCATAGGCCATTTCGAGCACGCGCCGATCGTCGCGCCAGCGACCGGTAATCTGTA
>DATIZW010000023.1:0-7869 GCA_035516875.1 Steroidobacteraceae bacterium | reverse complement strand
GTAGTGCGGGTCGACGTTCGAATCGAACCACGCCCGCGAGCCGTCGACGGACAGCTGGCGGATGAGCCCGTGCGCGGCAAACAGGTTGAGCGTGTTGTAGACCGTCGCCTTCGACACGCGCGCCCCAGCCGCGCGCAGCTGCGCCAGGATCTGCTCCGCCGAGAGGTGTTGCGGTGCCGAGAGGAGCAGCATGGCGATGCGCACCCGCTGCGCCGTCGGCCGAATACCACAGTCGGCAAGTCGCCGCTCGCAGCCACCGGCGGGACCCGCGGAACCAATAATCTCCATGATCGCGGATTATAGGCACAAGAGGCGGCCTATCGCCGCTATTTGGGCGCGGGGCTGGGCGCGGGGGATGGCCTGTGGCGAAAGGTCCCGGCGCTGTGGCGCGACGGGCGCTATCGCCGCGAGGGGCACGGTCGTCGCGAGGGGCACTGTCGCCGCAGCGGGCGCTGTCGCCGCAGCGGGATCACCTACGCGAGCTTGCTCTGCAGGTGCTGCGCCAGCTCGGCAATGGTCGGGAAGTCGAAGAGCTCCGTGAGCTCGACCTTGCCGGGGTACTCGCGGTCGATCTGCTCGTGGATCTCGATCAGCTTGAGCGAGCTCGCACCCACCTCAAAGAGATTGTCGTGGATGTCCACGCGCTTGCCCTGGAGCGCTGCATCGCAGATGGCCTTGAGCTTGCTCTCGATCTCGCTGCGCGAGCCGACCTCGGGGCCGCGTTGGGCGTCACGCAGCTCGGCAAGAATCCTGAGGTCTGTGTCGAATTCACCGTCCACGTAGCTCTCCTCGAGCAGGTGGCGCTGGATTTTGCCGCTCGTGGTCTTGGGGATGCGCTTGACGGGCACGACCTCCGCGACCTCCAGCCCGGTCTGCTCGTTGATGAGCCGCGCCATCTGCGTCGCGAGCGGCAGGAACTCCTCGAGACTTCCGCGGTGAAGCACAAAGACGATGAGCTGCTCGACTTCCGCGCCGCGGGCACGCACGCCGGCGGCCACCACCTTGCCGAGCTCCATTCCCGGCGCCCGCTGCGCGATCGCCTCGAGATCGTGGGGGTAGTAGTTCTGCCCGTTGACGAAAATGATCTCCTTGGCGCGCCCGGAGATGTAGAGGTCGCCGTCGTGAGTGAGGCCGAGGTCGCCGGTGCGCAGCCAGCCGTCGGCGGTGAAGGCCGCGGCATTTGCCTCGCGGTCCTCGAAGTAGCCGCGCGTCACATTATCGCCGCTGATGTGCACGTGGCCGATGCGGTCGGCGGGCAGCTCGCGGTCGCCGTCGTCGGCGATACGCACCCGGCAGTAGGGAATCGCCCGGCCTTCGGACACGAGCCGCACTGCGTTGCGGTCGGTGTCGCTCACGATCTCGACGGGGTCACCCGCGTTCATGCGGTGGCGGTTGAGCGTCAGCGTGCGCAGCGCCGTCCTCACCGGCGGAAAGCTCACCGCGAGCGAGGCCTCGGCCAGTCCGTACACGGGGAACATGGCGGTGCGTGCGAGCCTGGCCGGCGCGAGCTTCGCCAGGAACTCATCGCACAGCTCCACCGAGATCGGCTCGGCGCCGTTGAAGATCAGGCGCACGGCCGAGAGGTCGAGCCCCTCCACGGGACGGTCGCCGAGCACCTTGAGGTAGTGCTTGTAGCCGAAATTCGGCGAGCAGAGGATGCTCGCGCGCACACGCGCGGCGAACGTGAGCCACAGCAGCGGCCGGCGGATGAAGAGCTCCGTCGGCATGAGGTGCGCGTGCACGCGGTTCATGAACATGACGAGGTGAAGGCCGATGAGCCCCATGTCGTGCGTCAGCGGCATCCACGAGAGGCTTACGTCCTGATCGGTGAAGCCCGCCGCCTCGGTCGAGCCGTAACCGTTGGCGAGGATATTGCCGTGGGTGAGCACGACCCCCTTCGGATCGCTGGTCGAGCCGGAGGAGAACTGAATAAAAGCGGTGTCATTGGTGTCGACCCGCTGCACGCTGCCCGCGCGTGAGATGTCGTCGAGATCATCGACCAGGAACGCGCGGCCGCGCAGCCGCTCGAACACGGAATTCTCGCCGGCCTGCGCGGCGAAAGTACCGAGGCGCTCGAGCGAGCGCCGTTCGGTGTAGATATAGGGTTTGCCCAGGCGGTGCGCGATGCGCAGCAGCTTGTGGCGGTGCTCCTCGCTGATGCCGAGCGCCACCGGCACCGGCACGATGCCACCGAGGATCGCAGCCCAGAAGACGTCGATGAACTGCTCGTTGTTATTGAGGAAAAGGATCAGCTTGTCGCCCCGGCGCGCACCGATGCGCTGCAGGTGGTAGAGAATCCCGAGTGCGCGCTCGTAGAGCTCGCCGAACGATACCTCACGCGTCTCGTTCTCGCCCTCGAGGTAGGTGATCTTGCCCGCAAAGCCGCGGTTTCTCTCGATGAGCTCAGTCAGTGTCGTGGCGTTGGGCATCAGCGACGTTCCAGCCTCATGTGCAGCGTATGACGGGTCCGCAGGTTGATCTGCGCCTCGAGCTCGAGCGGTTTGTCGGGCACGTAAGCGAGGCGGTAGCGGCGCGCCACTTTGTAGAGGTGCACCTGCATCTCGTAGAGCGCGAAGCTCTCGCCGATGCAATGACGCGGACCGGCGGCGAAGGGCATGTAGGCAAAGCGCGGCCGCTGCGCCTCGTGCTCGGGCGCGAAGCGCGTCGGGTCGAAGCGCTCCGGATCCTTCCAGAAGCGCGGGTGGCGGTGCAGCAGATAGAGCGGCAGCAGCACGTTGGTGCCGGGGGGCACGTGATAACCCCCGAGCAGGTCCGCTTCGAGCGTGCGTCGCGACAGCAGCCACCCGGGCGGATAGAGGCGCAGCGCCTCATTGATCACCTGCTGCGTATAGGCGAGGGTTTCAGTCTCGGCGAGCGTCGGTGCCGCGAGCTCCGATGCGGCGTCGAGCTCGGCGTGCAGCCGTGCCTCGGCGTCGGGGTGACGCGAGAGCAGGTACCACGTCCAGTTGAGTCCGCTGGCGGTGGTCTCATGGCCGGCGACGACCAGCGTCATGACCTCGTCGATCAGCTCGCGCTCCGCCATCGGCTCGCCGCTCTCCTTGTCACGTGCCGCCATGAGCATGGCGAGGTAGTCGAAATGCTCCTCGCTCTCGGCGCGGCGCCGCGCCACGAGCTGCGCCACCAGACGCCCGAGCGAGCGGAACTTGTAGGCGAACTGCAGGTCACGCGACGGCTCCTTCGTCACCACGTCGAACGGGTTGCCGCCGGGTTGCGCCGCCAGGCGGTCGAGGTCGCGGCCGAAGATCGAGCGCAGCACGATCTCGAGCGTGAGCTCGCTCATCTCGTCGGTGAGGTTCACCGGCTCCCCGCGCGATGCGAGCCCCTCCCAGCGCGACAGCAGCCGGTCGTTGGCCGCGCCGATGAGGCTCGCGAACCCGCCGATCACACGGCGGTGGAACAGCGGCTGCATCATGTAGCGCTGGCGCTTCCACAGCTCGCCCTCGCTCGTCATGATGCCCTTGCCGAGGAGGATTTTGACGCGATCGAGGCCGATGCCCTTGACGTAGTTGCGATGGTTCGAGACCAGCACGCGCTTCACGTCATCCGGGTGGTGGATGACATAGGTATAAGATCGCCGCGCGGGCACGAATACGCGATAGGTGTCGCCGTAGCGCGTGAACAACGCGATCATCTGCTCCAGGGAGTCGTCCGTGGAGCCGACGTCGAATTGCAGGTCGGCCTCGGGAGGCGCGTTCTTTGCGGGTGCGGCGGCAGTCATGCAAGCTGTTGAAAGCGAAACCCTACTTTTATATCACACTGCGCTTCGCGGTCAGTGGCCGGAAGCTGCAGCACGCGCGCTCGCGGCGCGGCTTCCGTACGCGCGGCGACTCGCTGCGCAACGCGGCCCCGCACAGGCGCGGGCGAGTCTTGCGGGCATCGCACTTGCGCTGCGTGCGCTCTCGCAGCTCCTGCGCCGCGCCGTCGCTCCCGGCGAGATCGTCTTTGCGCAGGGTGAGAAGCCGCGCCTGGCCGCTGAGCCCTCGCGCGCCGCGGCAGCGGGTGGGACGCTGCGCGAGGTGCACCGCGCGCCGCGCGCCGCCGGGCCCGATTTCAGCATTGCGCATGCCGGTCCCTGGGTGGCTTGCGCTGCGGTTGCGCACGGACGGGTCGGCCTCGACGTCGAGTTGGGCACCGAGGCGCGGATCGCCGACTGGGTGGTTCGCGAGGCCGCACTCAAGGCAACCGGCGAGGGGCTTCGCGCGCTTGGCGACGTGCGCGAGCTCGAGTGGGGACTGCGGGATCTTTGCTGGCGTGGCGAGCGCTGGCATCTGCGGCGCCTGGATCTGTTTCCCGGCGCCTCAGCGTGCGTCCTCACCAGCCGCGCACCGGCGACCGTTGAGGTGCGCGCCGTGACGCTCGCAGAGCTCTTGCCGCCATGAGCGCAGGCGACGACGGCGGACTGCGCAATACGCTCTATCGCACCATCACGCGCTCGAGCCGGCGCATGACGCCGGCGCGGCGCGCGCTCTATCGGCTCGCGGTACCGCTCGCCATCGGGATTATCCGCGCCTGGTGGCTCATGTGCCGCGTGGTGCGCGTCGAGGGCGTCGCACACCTCGAGGCGGCGCTGGCCCGCGCGCCGTCGCTCGTGCCGTGCTACTGGCACCAACACCAGCTCTACTGCGGCAAGTACCTGGTCGAGCAACGCGAGCGCGGGCTCACGGTCGGCTGGCTGATCAGCCCCTCGGTCGACGGCGAGCTCGGCGCCATGATGGTGCGCCGCTTCGGCGGCGCGGTGATCCGCGGCTCCTCCACGCACACCGGCGCGCGTGCGCTGCGCGATTACTACCAGGCGCTCACGCGCGACAACATCTCGCCCGTGATCACCCCCGACGGTCCCCGCGGTCCGCGCTTTCGCTTCAAGCCCGGCGCGCTGCTGCTCGCGCAGATGTCGGGCAGGCCCATCCTGCCGATGGCGTACGCCGCCTCGCGGGCCTGGCTCATCAAGTGGGACAAGTTCGTGATCCCGGCGCCCTTCTCGCGGATCGCGATTGCGATCGGGCCGCCGTGCTACGTGCCGCGGGTGACCGATGCCGCAACGCTCGAGCGGCTGCAGGGGCAGATGGAGCAGGAGCTGAAGCGGCTTTATGGTGTGGCGCGAGCCGCGCTGCATGGGGATTCTGTTAAGTGATGAAAGGCTGCCCGAACAGCACCTTACCTTGTGTTCCTTAATCATTATGCGAGAATCGGCCGCAACCACCTGGAAAATGGCCGCAGCGAATCCTCCGGTCCGTGACGGCGCGTCACGCCGGAGCAGGAACAAATGGTTACGCTGCCTTCCTTGGGGTAGTGGGAGGTACCGCCCGCAATGACGACTCCACCGCCGGATAAGCCGGCGGACTTCACTGCGTCCGATCTTCTCGCGGCCGATGCGTGGACCGGCCGCGCCGCCAAGCCCGTGGTCGGCATCGACGTCGCGTGCACCAAGATTGCGGTCGACTTCCAGAACCTGCGCCGCGACACCATGGACGAGTGCGTGCGGCGTAACCTCGAGCTGCTGCGCGGGGCCACGGGCTCGGACTGCGTCTTCCTCGCGCCCTTGAATCCCGACGACGGCACCTTCGGCGACGTACAGCTCGCGCGCAGCGCCTTTGCCCAGTGTCGTCCCGAGGGTCTCACCGGGATCGCGCTCGATACGTTTCCGTGGCTGAAGGGGCGGCTCGAGCATCTGCGCCTCTCGGAGCTGCGTGACACCAGCGCGCCGCGCAAGGAGCAGGCGGTCGAGGCGGCCAAGCTCGCGGAGCTGCACATCGGCTCGGCGCTCCTCGTCACACTGCGCGCGCAAGGCAAGCCCATCGGCTTCCTGGCGCTCGCCCACGCGCTGCCGCGCGGCGCCTGGGACGTGAACCTGCAGCTGCTCATGAAGCTGATCGGTACCAGCCTCGCCACCGGGCTCGAGCGTATCCGCATCGAGGCGCGCCTCGCCAAGCTCGAGGAGCGCACCAACCTCTTCCAGGCGGCCGCCAACGACGGCCTGTGGGACTTCGACGTCGAGAGCAACGAGGTTTACTTCTCCCCGCGCTGGAAGGCGATGCTCGGCTACGGCGACGACGACATGCGCGGCTCGCCCGACTGGCGCAGCCTCGTGCACCCCGATGACCTCGCGCGCGTGCAGGCCGCCATCCGCGACCACGTCGCCGGCAAGACCCCCATCTTCGAGAGCACCCATCGCATGCGCCACCGCAACGGCGAGTGGCGCTGGGTCATCAGCCGCGCCACTGCGCGCGTCGACAAGCACGGGCGGCTCTTGCGCCTGGTGGGCGTCGAGCTCGACATCACCGAGCGCAAGCTGTACGAGGAGGCGCTATTCCGCGAGAAGGAGAGCGCGCAGATCACGCTGCAGTCGATCGGCGACGGCGTCATCACGACGGATGCCAACTCCACCATCGACTACATCAACCCGGTGGCCGAGGAGCTCACCGGCTGGCGGCTCGAGGACGCGATGGGACGCCCGGTGGAAGAGATCTTCCGCGCCTTTCACGAGGAGACCTGCGAGCCGCTCGAGAACCCGCTGTCGGTGTCGATCCGCCGCATCCGCCCCATCAAGTCGGTGCGGCCGATGCTGCTCATCCGCCGCGACGGTAACGAGCTGTATGTCGAGAGCACCGCCGCGCCGATCCGCGACGGCTCCGGGCACGTGGCGGGCGGTGTGCTCGTGTTCCACGACGTGAGCGAGTCGCGCGAGCTCAACCGGCGACTCTCCTACCACGCGAGCCACGACCTGCTCACCGGGCTCGTCAACCGGCGCGAGTTCGAGAGCCGTCTGGAGCGGGCGCTAAAGAGCGCCAAGGCGCGTGAGGCCTCCTACGCGCTCTGCTACCTCGACATCGACCAGTTCAAGATCGTCAACGACACCTGCGGCCACAGTGCCGGCGATGCACTGCTCGGCCAGGTGGGGGCGCTGCTCAAATCCAAGGTGCGCTGGCGCGACACGCTGTCGCGCCTCGGCGGCGATGAGTTCGGCATTCTTCTCGAGAGCTGCTCGCTCGATGAGGCGATGCGCACCGCCGAGACGCTGCGCGAGAGCGTGCGCAACTTCCGCTTCACCTGGGAGGATCGCGTGTTTCGCCTCGGCGCCAGCATCGGCGTCGTGCCGATCACCGCCGACAACGAGGACGTGGCCTCGATCCTTTCGGCGGCCGACTCGGCGTGCGCCGCCGCCAAGGAGAGCGGCCGCAACCGCGTCCACAGCTTTGCCGAGAACGACATCGAGCTCATGCGGCGGCGCAAGGAGATGCAGTGGGCGGCGCGCATCAACGCGGCGCTCGAGGAGGGACGGTTCGAGCTGTTCCGCATGGCGATCCAGCCGCTGCAGCGTGTCGAGACCGGCGCACACTACGAGCTGCTGCTGCGCCTGAAGGACGAGACCGGCCACATCGTGGCGCCGAACGACTTCATCGCCGCCGCCGAGCGCTACGGCATCACGCCGGCGATCGACCGCTGGGTGATCGAGAACGCATTCCGCTGGCTGGTGTCGGAAGCGGACGAGCGCGAGAAGCTCGCGCAATGCTCGATCAATCTCTCCGGCCAGAGTCTCGGCGACGACAAGTTCCTGCCGTTCGTCATCGAGCAGCTGCGTCACAGCGGGCTCGACGCCTCGAAGATCTGCTTCGAGATCACCGAGACCGCCGCGGTACAGAGCTACTCGCAGGCAAACCGCTTCATCCAGGCGCTGAAGGAGCAGGGGTGCAAGTTCGCGCTGGACGACTTCGGCCGGGGGCTGTCCTCATTCGGCTATCTCAAGCATTTCCCGGTCGACTTCCTCAAGATCGATGGCAGCTTCGTGCGCGAGATCCTGCGCGACCCCATTGATCGGGAGATGGTGCGCTCGATCAACGAGATCGGGCA
>DATIZW010000022.1:0-8333 GCA_035516875.1 Steroidobacteraceae bacterium | reverse complement strand
CCCAGGGCGCGGGCGCGCTCCACGGCGGCGCGCAGCTCTGTCTTGTCGGTGAGCGTGAGGCGCGTCCACGCTTGCGGCTTGAGGGCCCGCAGCCAGCGATCGAGCGCCTCGGGCTCGAGCCCGGCCAGCAGCATCCGGCCCATGGAGGTGCAGAAAGCCGGCAGCCGCGCACCGATCCCGAGCGTGATGGTCATCACCTTGCGCACCGGTACGCGCTGCACGTACACGATGTCGTAGTCATCGAGCACCGCGAGCGAGCAGGATTCGTCGATCGCGTGCGCCACCTCCTCCATGATCGGCTGCGCGAGCATCGCCACCGTAAGCGATGAGAGATAGCTGAAGCCGAGCTCGAGGATCCTTGGTGTGAGCGAGAACAGCCGACCCTGACGGTGCACGTAGCCGAGATACTCGAGTGTCATCAGCAGTCGCCGCACCACCGCGCGCGACAGCGCGGCACGCGCGGCGACTTCCGAGAGCGTCATCGCCACGTGCTCGGCGTCGAAGGCGCGGATCACGGCGAGTCCGCGGTCGAGGGACTGCACGTAATCAGGACTTTTGGCGAATGTGACCGTCGTTGACGGCAGGTTCACAGGCAGCGTCTAATGTGATTCGCAATGCGAATTGCTGTTCGATAATAGCACAAGCAATAGCAGAACAATGTCCGCGCAAGTATCCCAGGCGACGCCAATCCCCCCCGAGCGGGACACGGTGCTGCACAGCTGGTGCGTGCAGAGCACCTGGGATGCACCCACCATCACCGGCGGTGAAGGTGCGAGGCTCTTCACCGCCGAAGGCCGCACCATCCTCGACATGAGCAGTCTCGCCGAATGCAGCAGTCTCGGCCATCAGCATCCGCGCGTCGTCGCAGCGATCCGCGAGCAGGCACAGAAGCTGTGCTTCGTCACCAATGCCTGGGGTGCCGAGCCCCGCGCGCAGCTCGCGGCGCTGCTGCTCGAGCGCAGCGGCTTCGCCGGCGGGCGGGTGTTCTTCACGCTCGGCGGATCGGATGCCAACGAGCACGCCGTGAAGTTCGCCCGGCAGGCGAGCGGCAAGCCGCGCGGCTGGGTGATCACGCGCGATCGCTCCTACCACGGCGCGAGCTACGCCGCGATGGCGCTGTCGGGCGATGCACGCACGCGCGCACAAGCGGATCCGGCAGCGTTCCGCGTGCAGCATGTGCCGCCACCCTATGCCTACCGCTGCCCGTTCGGTACGCAGAACGATGCGGCGTGCGGTGCGGCGGCCGCCGCGCACATCGCGCGCGTGATCCGCGAGCGAGGGGCCAACGAGGTGGCGGCCGTGCTGATGGAACCGAACGCCGGCACCAACGGCATCGTCGCGCCCGACAGTTTCTGGCCGGGACTGCGCACGGCGACGCGCGCGGCCGGCGTGTATCTGATTGCGGATGAAGTGATGAGCGGATTCGGTCGCTGCGGCGAATGGTTCGCGTGGCAGCGCTACGGCGAGGCAGCCCGACCGGATCTCATGACGCTTGCCAAGGGGCTAACCGGCGCCCACCTGCCGCTCGGGGCGGTGGTGTTGTCGGCCGAGGTGGCACGGCGGCTCGAGCCGCAGATGCTGCTCACGGGGCTCACCTACTGCGGCCATCCACTCTCGTGCGCTGCGGGCGTGGCGGCGCTCGAGAGCTACCAGGACGAGGAGCTCATCGCGCGCTCGCGTCGGCTCGGCGCTGTGCTGCTCGAGCGCTTGCGCAGCATGCAGGCGCGGCACGCCATCATCGGCGACGTGCGCGGGGGCCACGGTCTCTTCGCCGTCATCGAGCTGGTGCGCGAGCGGCGCACGCGCGCGCCGCTCGCACCCTGGCCGCAGCTGCACCCGGCGCTCCAGCAGTTACTGGACAAGGGCATGCGGGAGGGTGTCTCCTTCGCTGCCCGCGGCAACCTGCTGCTCATCGCGCCGCCGCTGGTGATCGCCGAGCGCGAGCTTGCCGATGGCCTCGACCTGCTCGATCGGCTGCTCGGCGAGCTGTCGGCGGCCGTGGAGGGAATGTCGTCATGACCTTCAAGCTCACCTACGCCACCATGTTCAACCCGCCGCAAGAGCTGCACACGCGCTTCGATGCGGCCATGACACGCATCACGGGGCAGTTGGGCGGTCGGTACGCGCTCTACATCGGCGGCGAGGACCGCGCCGGGCGGCAGTACCTGCCCAAGCGCAATCCCGCGAACGAGGAGCAGCTGCTCGGCGAGTTCGCCGCGGCGAGCGCCGGGGAGGCCGACGCGGCGCTGCGCGCCGCGCAGGGCGCGTGGCCGGCGTGGAAGGAGACGCCGCCGGCGCGGCGCACGCTGCTGCTGCGGCGGGTCGGTGCGCTGCTCGAGGAGCGCGTTTACGACATCGCCGCCGCGCTCACTCTGGAGGTCGGCAAGAACCGCATGGAAGCGCTCGGCGAGGCACAGGAGGCTGCGGACTTCTTCCAGACCTACTGCGATGACTTCGAGCGCGAGCACGGCTTCGATCGCGAGCTGCCCAACGACCCGATGACCAGTCATGTCTCGCGCAACCGCAGCGTGCTCAAGCCCTACGGTGCCTGGGTGGTGATCACCCCGTTCAATTTTCCGATAGCGCTCGCGGCCGGTCCGGTCGCCGCGGCGCTCGTCACCGGCAACACCGTGGTACTCAAAGGGGCTACCGCAACCCCGTGGGCGGGCCGCCTGCTCGCCGACTGCATCCGCGATGCGGGACTTCCACCCGGCGTGTTCAACTACCTGAGCGGCTCGAGCAGCGAGATCGGCAAGACACTGATCGAGCACCCGCTCACCGCCGGCGTCACGTTCACCGGCTCGTACGATGTCGGCCGGCAGATCGCGCTGCAGCTGCAGGCGGGTCTCTACCCGCGGCCCTGCATCGCCGAGATGGGCGGTAAGAACGCCTGCATCGTGACGGCGAAGGCAGACCTCACGCGAGCGACCGCTGGGATCGTCCGCTCCGCGTTCGGTATGGACGGACAGAAGTGCTCGGCGCTGTCACGGCTCTACGTGCACCGCGCGGTCGCCGATGCGCTCATCGAGAGCATCGAGCGTGAGACCGCGGCGCTGCGCATCGGTGACCCGGCGCGCCGCGAGAACTGGCTCGGGCCGGTCGCTACGCGCTCTGGCTACGACGACTATGCGCGCTACGTCGCGCTGCTGCGCACCGACGGTGCACGCATTCTCCTCGGCGGGGAACAGTTGCGTGAGGGCGCACTCGCGCAGGGGCTCTTCGTGCGCCCGACGCTCGGCGAGGCGCCTCCCGAGCACCCGCTATGGCAGCAGGAGATGTTCCTGCCCATCCTCATGGTGCACCGGGTGTCCTCGAACGATGAAGCCATGCAGCTCGCGAATGCCTCGCGGCTCGGGCTGACCGCCGGCTTCTACGGCGGCAGCGATGAGATCGCCTGGTTTCAGCGCAACATCGAGGCCGGCGTGACCTACGCCAACCGCCCGCAGGGCGCGACCACGGGTGCGTGGCCGGGATACCAGCCCTTCGGCGGCTGGAAGGGCTCGGGCACCACCGGCAAGGCGATCGCTTCCTTCTACTATCTGCCCCAGTACCTGCGCGAGCAGTCGCAGACCGTCGTCGAGTGAAGGCATGGAACTGCTGCCGCTCACCGAGGCGATCGCCGCATACGTGAAGGACGGCCAGACGGTTGCGCTCGAGGGATTCACACACCTGATCCCCTTTGCTGCCGGTCACGAGATCATCCGCCAGGGGCGGCGCAAGCTGCACCTGGTACGCATGACGCCGGACCTGGTCTACGACCAGCTGATCGGCATGGGGTGCGCGGAGCGGCTCACCTTCTCCTGGGGCGGCAATCCCGGCGTTGGTTCGCTGCACCGGCTGCGCGATGCGGTCGAGCGGGGCTGGCCGCAGCCGCTCGCACTGACGGAGTTCACGCACGCCGAGATGGCGGTCGCGTATCAGGCCGGCGCGAGCGGTCTCACCTGTGCACTGATGCCTCACCACGCCACCACCGACCTCGAGGCCGTTCCGGGCGCGCCGGTGAAGATGCTGCGCTGTCCCTTCAGCGGCGCGCCGCTCACCGCCGTCCCCGCCCTCATACCCGACGTCACGCTGCTCCACGCACAGCAGGTCGATGCGGCGGGGAACGTGTTGTTTCGCGGGATCGTGGGCGCAGCGAAAGAGGCGGCGATGGCGGCGCGCTGCGTGCTGGTCACCGTCGAGGAGCGCGTGGCGAGGCTCAACGCCGACCTCAATGCGCTGGTGCTGCCCGCCGCGGTGATCTCCGCGGTGAGCATCGTCCCCGGCGGCGCTTATCCCTCCTACGCCCAGGGCTACTATCCGCGTGACAACGGTTTCTACCTGGCCTGGGACCAGATCGCACGCGATCGCAAGACCTTCACCGCCTGGATGGAGCGTCACGTGCTCGGCGTGCGAGATCACGCGACGCTGCTGCGCACGCTGGGGGTGGCCGCGTGAGCGCACGCGCCGTGAGCCCTGATGAGATGATGACCGTGACCGCGGCGCGGCAGCTGCGCAACGGCGCGGTGTGTTTCGTCGGCATTGGCCTGCCGAGCGCCGCCTGCAACCTCGCCCGCCTGACGCACGCGCCCGATCTGCTGCTCATCTACGAATCGGGCACCGTGGGCACGCGCCCCGTGGTGCTGCCGCTCTCGATCGGCGACGGCGAGCTCGCCGAGACCGCGACCTGTATCGTGCCGCTGCCGGAGGTCTTCGCGCATTACCTGCAGCGCGGACGCGTCGACGTCGGCTTTCTCGGTGCCGCGCAGATCGACCGCTTCGGCAACCTCAACTCGACCGTGATCGGTGACTACTCCCACCCGAGCGTGCGACTCCCCGGGGCGGGCGGCGCGCCGGAGATCGCCACCTACGCGCGCGAAGTGCTGGTCATCATGAAGCAGACACCGCGCAGCTTCGTCGAGCGTCTGGATTTTCGTACGTCGTGCGGCTACCTCGGGGGAGGCGGCGAACGCGCCGCGAGCGGCTGTCCGGGAGGGGGTCCCAAGGCGGTGATCACCGATTTTGGCGTGCTGCGTCCGCACCCCGACACACAGGAGCTCGAGCTCGCAGCGCTTTACCCGGGGGCGAGCCTCGCGGCGGCGCGCGCCGCCACCGGCTGGGCGCTCAAGGTCGCCGCTGACCTCGAGAGCGTGCCGCTGCCTGAGCCCGAGGTGCTGGCGGCGCTGCGCGACCTCAACGCGCGCACCGAGCGCGCCCACGCCGCTCCCATTCACATCACGTTGCCGCTCGCCCCCTGAGGCGAGCGCGAGGAAACCCCCATGCGCTCACCCGACAGGCAGACCGTGCTTCCCGGCCCCAAGGCGCAGGCGCTGATCGCGCGCGACCGCGCCGTCTCCAGCCCGTCCTACCCGCGCGACTATCCCTTCGTGATGTCCAAGGGGCGCGGCGCGGAGGTCTGGGACGTGGACGGCAACCGCTTCCTCGACTTCATGAGCGGCATAGGGGTGTGCAGCACCGGGCACGCACATCCGCAGGTGGTGCAGGCCATCAAGGATGCCGCGGACGATTTCCTCCACATCTCCTCCGATTACTGGCACGAGCGCATGACACGGCTCGGCGAGAAAATCAACCAGCTCGATCCGGTCGGCGAACCGGCGCAGGTATTCGTCTGTCAGAGCGGCACGGAATCCGTCGAAGGTGCGCTCAAGCTCGCCCGCTACGTGTCCGGGAGACCGCGCTTCATCAGTTTTCTCGGCGGCTTCCACGGCCGCACCATGGGCTCGCTCGCCTTTACCTCGAGCAAGTACACCCAGCAGGCGGGATTCTTTCCGACCATGCCGGGGGTGACCCACGTCCCCTACCCGAACCCCTATCGGCCGCTGTTCGCCGGCAGCGACCAGGGCAAGGCGGTCATCGACTTCATGGAGAACGTGCTCTTCCAGAGCAACGTGCCGCCGGCTGAAGTGGCCGCGATCATCGTCGAGCCGATCCAGGGCGAGGGCGGATACCTCGTGCCGCCGGACGGCTTCCTCGTCGCACTGCGTGCACTCTGCGACCGACATGGCATGCTGCTGATCTTCGATGAGGTGCAATGTGGGATCGGACGCACCGGGCGGATGTTCGCCAGCCAGCACTGGGGCGTGACGCCTGACATCATGGCGCTCGCCAAGGGCCTCGCCTCGGGCCTGCCGCTGGGACTCGTCGTGGCGCGCCGCCGCCATATGGAGAAGTGGAAGCGCGGCGCCCACGGCAACACCTTCGGCGGCAATCCGCTGTGCTGCGCGGCCGCGCTCGCAACGCTCGATCTGGTGGAGCGCGAGTACGCCGTCAACGCCGCGAGCGTTGGCGAGTACTTCCTCGGACGCCTGCGCGAGGTGCAGCAGCGTTTCGACTGTATCGGCGAGGTGCGTGGCAAGGGACTCATGATCGGGATGGAGCTGGTCACCGATCGCACCAGCCGCGCTCCGGCACGCGCGCTGTGCGAGGCGGTGCTGACGCGCGCCTTCCATCATGGCCTGCTGCTGCTATCCTGCGGCCAGAGCACCGTGCGCTTCATACCACCCCTCATGATCAACCGCAGCCACGTCGACGAAGCGCTGGAACGGCTCGTAGCGGCGCTGAGCGAAGCGTTGGCGCAGCGCTGAGCAGGCGAACCGCGTGCGCGTCCCTGCCGACTCGACCCGCGTCCTCGGCCTTACGATGTGCACGGCCCTGGTGGTGGGCAACATGGTTGGCATGGGCATCTTCATGTTGCCGGCCTCGCTCGCCCCCTACGGCCTGAATGCCATTCCCGCCTGGCTGATCACGACGACCGGAAGCATCTTCATCGCCTGGGTGTTTGCCGGGCTCGCGCGCAGCTTCCCCGACGATGACGGCCCGATCGCCTACACGGGCCGCGCGTTCGGCGGCGGCGTCGCGTTCACGGTCATGTGGTGCTACTGGGTGTCCACCTGGGTGACCAACGCGGTGCTGGCGACCGGTGTAGTCGGCTACCTCACGATGTTTTTCCCGGTGCTGGGTGTCAATCACTGGCTCGCCGCGGTGACGGCGCTGTCGCTGCTGTGGCTCTTCGTGTTCATCAATGTGCGCGGCGTACGTACGGCCGGCAGCGTGCAGGTGCTGAGCAGCGCGCTCAAACTCCTGCCGCTGGTCGGGATCATGGTGCTCGGTCTGTGGGCGCTGCTCGCTCCCCACGAGCGGGTTCTGGTGCAGCTACCGCAAACGCCGGTGTCGCTCTCGGGGGTGATCGCCGCCTCGACGCTCGCGCTGTATGCGATGCTCGGCATGGAGAGCGCGGCGTTACCGGCCGGCCGGGTGCGGGATCCGGGGCGCACGATACCGCGCGCCACCTTCATCGGCACACTCCTGGTCGCGGTCATCTCGTTCTGCGTGTCGCTGGTACCGATACTGCTGATCCCGCAGGCGGAGCTCACCGTCTCCAATGCGCCGTTCGCGGATGTCTTCGCCCGCCTGGTGGGGTCCGGCTCCGGCAAGCTGCTGGCGGTGTTCGTGATCGTGAGCGGCCTCGGCTGCCTCAATGGTTGGACGCTCATCCTCGGAGAGATCACGGTGAGCTTTGCGCGGCACGGCGCTTTCCCCCAGGTGCTCGGCAAGGTGAACTCACACGGGGCGCCCACGCTCGCCTTCGTGGTCACGGGGCTCCTCGCCAGCGTCATGATGATCGGAAGTTACAACGACTCGATGGCAGGCGCCTTCACCTTCCTCAGCGTCGTGGTCACCGCCGCCAACCTGCCGCTGTATTTCGGCTGTGCGCTCGCGGTGCTGGTGCTGTGGCGGCGTGGCGAGATCCCGCAGCCGGGCGCGCGGGAGCTGCGCTGGGTCGCGGCCGCGCTCATCGCCACGCTCTACTGTGTTTGGGTGTCCATCGGCCTCGGCGGCAAGTCGCTGCTCTGGGCGCTGACGCTCTGCGCCGTGGGTCTGCCCGTGTACTGGTGGTATGCCGTGCGCAACGGCGCACTGGCCGCCCGGGCCTGACAGCGCCAGAGCTTCGCGCGGAGAATCATCCGATGCCACGACGGGCAATGACTCTCTCCGTGCTCGCGATGCTCGCGATGCTCGCGGCCGCAGTCAGCTGCGACGCCGCCTTCGGCGCCGCGACCACGACGCGTCCGCGCGCGCGCGATCTCGGCGTGCCCTTCGACGGCACGCCCGGGCCGCTCAACGCGATCACCGACGTCGCCGGGGTGCTGGTCGGCCACACGACGCTCATCGAGGGCAACGGCAAGCTCATTGTCGGCAAGGGCCCGGTCCGCACCGGCGTCACTGCCGTACTGCCACGCGCGCCGGCTGTCATGCTCGATCACTTCGCCTTCGCTGGCTGGTACGCGCAGAACGGCAGCGGTGAGATGACCGGCACGGCCTGGGTCGAGGAG
>DATIZW010000021.1:0-2339 GCA_035516875.1 Steroidobacteraceae bacterium | reverse complement strand
CGAGTTGAAGCCGTGGCCGCCGCTCACGAAGTAGGCGGTGGTCTTGGAGGAGCAGCCGATGCCCGACAGCTTCACCACGTTCTGCGGCTCGAGCGCCAGGCCCCAGCTCGCTTCGACGATCGCGGCGGTGATCGAGTCGTGGCCGCAGCCGGCGCACAGCGTCGACAGCACCCCCTCGTAGTCACGCCGGGTGAGACCGAGCGCGTTCTTCGGCAGCGACGGATGGGCCACCTTGGGCTTGGCGAGGTAGGTCATGTCAAGTCTCTCCTCCGTGTGCAGCGCCCGTGCCGGGACGCTCGGGTGAGGTCAGCCATGCGCGGCACCCTTGTGCTGCAGGCTCGCGGGCTTGAGCTCGGCGAGCACGCCCTCGGTGATGAAGCTCGACGAGATCGGCAGGCCGCTATAGTGCAGCAGCGAGCGCAACTTCGCCTTGTCGACCGCGGTCTCGAGGGTGAGCAGCGCGCGCAGCTGCGCGTCGCGGTTCTGCTCCACCACGAACAGCAGCTCGTGCGCGGCGAGGAACTTCTCGACGTCCTCGGTGAACGGGAAGGAGCGCACGCGCATGTAGTCGAGGCCGACCCCGAGGCCGCGCAGCACGTCGAGCGCCTCGCGGATCGCGCCGTCGCAGCTGCCGAGCGAGACCAGCCCCACGCGGCTCCCCGCCGTGGCATCGATCACCGCCCGCGGCACCAGCCGCTTCGCCGTAGCCCATTTCTTCATCAGCCGATCGAGCACCACCTGGTATTCGGCCGAGTCCTCGGTGTAGGCACCGTACTGGTTGTGGCCAGAGCCGCGGGTGAAGTACGCCGCCTTCGGATGCACGCCGGGCAGCGTCCGCGGGGTGATGCCGTCGCCGTCCCTGTCGATGAAGCGGTAGAACTTCTCGAGCTTGAGAACCTCCTCCTTGCCGAGGATCTTGCCGCGATCAGGGCGGTAGTTGTCGTCCCACTTGAGATCGCGGCACATCCAGTCGTTCATCCCGATGTCGAGATCCGAGAGGACCATCACCGGGGTCTGCAGGCGCTCGGCGAGATCGAAGGCCTGCACCGACATGTAGAAGCACTCCTCGGGATTGGCCGGATAGAGGCACACGTGCCGCGTGTCGCCGTGCGAGGCATAGGCACACAGCATGAGGTCACCCTGCTGGGTGCGCGTCGGCAGGCCGGTCGAGGGCCCGACGCGCTGGATATCAAAAATCACCACCGGCACTTCCGCGTAGTACGCGAGCCCGAGGAACTCGTTCATGAGTGAGATGCCGGGGCCGGAGGTGGCGGTAAAGGCGCGCGCCCCGTTCCACATGGCGCCGATCGCCATGCCGACCGCGGCGAGCTCATCCTCCGCCTGGATAAAGGCGAAGTTGCGCCGCCCGGTCTGCTTGTCCACCCGCATGCGGTCGGCGAACATCTTGAAAGCGTCCATCAGCGAGGTGGACGGCGTGATCGGATACCAGGCCGCCACGGTCGCCCCGGCGAACAGGCAGCCGAGCGCCGCGGCGGTGTTGCCGTCGATCATGATATGGCCGGCGGTGCGATCCATCTTCTCCACGTGCAGCGGCAAGGGGCAGGCGAAATTCGCGCGCGCGTGGTCGTAGCCGAGCTGGATGGCCTTCATATTGCTGTCGACCAGCTGCGGCTTCTTCGCATAGGTCTCGGCCAGGAGCTCGCGAATGTGCGCCAGATCCAGATCGAGCAGCGCCGCGAGCACCCCGGCGTAGCAGATGTTCTTCATCAGGATGCGCGTACGCACACCGTTGAAGTTCTCGTTGCACAGCCGCGCCAGCGGGACGCCGAGCACGGTGATGTCCTCGCGCTTGAGCAGTGCCGGCCGTGGCCAGGTGGAGTCGTACACCAGGTAGCCCCCCGGGGCGACCTCCTTGACGTCGCGCGCGTAGGTCTCGGCGTTCATCGCCACCATGATGTCGACGCGCCCGGAGACGCACACGTAACCCGCGCGGGTGACGCGGATCTCGTACCAGGTGGGCAGCCCCTGGATGTTGGAGGGAAAGTAGTTCTTGCCCATCACCGGGATACCGCTCCTGAAGATCGACTTCATGAGCAGAGTGTTGGCGCTCGCCGAGCCGGTGCCGTTCACCGTGGCGATCTTGATGGAGAAGTCGTTGATACGCGTGGCGGTCGACATAGTAGGGTTCGGTGCCTCAGGCGATCTTGGGCCGCTGCGCCTCGAGGGCGCCGGCCTCGTCGTCGGCATGTGGCCAGTGGAGCTCGGACTTCTGCATGTCCCACGCCGCGGTGGGACAGCGCTCGGCGCACAGCCCGCAGTGCACGCACAGGTCCTCGTCCTTCACCATGACGCGGCCGGTCTGCGGAAGGGCTGCGGAC
>DATIZW010000020.1:0-11015 GCA_035516875.1 Steroidobacteraceae bacterium | reverse complement strand
ATGGCAAGCGTCGCCATTCCGCTGCTGTTTCCACCGATCCGCCTCGGCGCGGACTACTTTGGTGACGGCGCCATGCGCCAGCTCCACCCCTTGAGTCCCGCGATTCATCTCGGCGCCGACCGTTTGCTGATCATCGGCGTGCGCGCACGGCGCGCCGCGGGTGTTGCCTCCGTCGACCGGCCGCCGATTCTCATGCCCTCGCCGGGGGAGATCTTCGGTTACATGCTCGATACGCTGTTCACCGATCAGATCTACGGCGACCTCGAACAGCTCGAGCGCATCAACGTGCTGGTGCACAGCGCGCCGCAGGCGGTCCGCGGCGAGCGGCCCATCGAGACGCTGATGCTGGCGCCGTCGGTCGATCCGCGCGAGATCGCCGCCCGGCATGCGGGCGAGATACCGCCGGGGCTGCGGGCGCTGCTGCGCGTCATCGGCGGCCGTGACGCCTCGGGCGATCAGCTGGCGAGCTACCTCACCTTCGAGGCCGGCTACACCCGCGCCCTGATCGAGCTCGGCTACCGCGACGCCATGGAGGCTCGCGCGGCGCTGCTTGCCTTCATGGGCGGGGAGAAGCTGCCGCAGGTCATGACCGCGGCCGGCGTAGCGCAGGCGACCTGAGCGGGCCGGCTGGCCTAGGGAGCCTTGGCGCCGGCGGCGGCGCGCGGTCGCGGCTGAAACAGCGTTGCCCCTGGCAGGCCGCTGTGGCGCGCGGTGACGTCGCCGAACTCGGCGGCGAAGCGCTCCGCGAGGCGGTCCACGATGTACACCGAGCGGTGCTGTCCGCCGGTGCAGCCCACGGCCACGGTGAGGTAGCCGCGGTTGCTCGCCTGATACTCGGGCACGCGTCCGCGCACGAAGCGGGCGATGTCCTCGATCAGTGCCGCAACCGTGGTTTGCGTCTCGAGGAAGCGGATGACCTCCTCGTCGCGCCCGGTGAGATTGCGCAGGCCGGGCTCCCAGTAGGGGTTCGGCAGGGCGCGCGCATCGAATACGAAGTCGGCGTCCGCGGGAATGCCGCGCTTGAAGCCGAACGATTCGAAGGTGATCGACAGGCGCCCGGCGGAGCGCTGTTCGACACGCTTGTGAATGATATCGCGCAGGCCGTGCACCGAGAGGCGCGAGGTATCGATCAGCAGGTCTGCCACCGAGGCGATCGGCTCGAGCAGCGCGCGCTCGAGCGTCATCGCCTCGCGCAGCCCGATCCCCTCGCGGCTCATCGGATGCTTGCGGCGCGTCTCCGCGAAGCGCCGCAGCAGCTCGTCCTCGGCTGCCACCAGGAAGATCACCTCGCACTGCAGGCCGCTGCGTTTGAGCTCATCGAGCAGCTGCGGGACGCTCGCCACTTCCGCCGCAGTGTTGCGGGCGTCGAGGCCGATCGCGGTGCGCTCGTAGGTCGGCTCCGGACGGCGCACGGTGTAGGAGACGAACGGCTTCAGCAGCGCCGCGGGAATGTTGTCGATGCAGTAGAAGCCGAGGTCCTCGAGCATGTGCAGTGCCACGCTCTTGCCGGACCCGGAAAGCCCGCTGAGGACGATGATGCGCACGGCGCAATGGTTATCCAGCGGCGCTGCCGCTGCAACTCCTCAGCCGCGCCGTGGCGCGCGGCGCCTCAGCGCAGGGCGCGTACCGCGGCGGCGTGGTGGTCGCGGCGCTTCTCCTTGTGCTTCTTGATGCAGCGATCGAGCTTGTCGACCAGCAGATCGATGGCCGCGTACATGTCCTCCTCGGTCGCGTCCGCATGGATCGCGCTGCCGCTCACGTGCAGCGTCGCCTCGGCCTTCTGTCGCAGCTTCTCCACCGTCAACACGCAATGCACGTCGAGTACCTGATCAAAGTGTCTGCCGATGCGCTCGAGCTTCTTCGCTACATAACCCCGCAGTGACGGGGTGACTTCGACGTGATGACCCGTGACGTTGAGCTGCATAGGCCGTCTCCTGTTTCGTTTTAGGATCTTCCGCTTACATTACATCTGCTTACATCTGTCTGAGTCCCGCCCGGCGCCGCTCGTTCGAGGCCGCGATCCCCATCGCCTCGCGGTACTTGGCGACGGTGCGGCGCGCGACCGGAATGCCCTCGGCCGAGAGGAGCTCCGCGATGCGTCCATCGCTTAAGGGGCATTCGGGATCCTCATCCTTGAGCAGCTTCCTGATCTTGGCGCGGATCGCGGTCGATGAGGTGCCCGAGCCATCGGCGCCCTCGACCTGGCTGGAGAAGAAATAGCGCAGCTCGAAAACGCCGCGCGGGGTATGCATGTACTTGCCCGAGGTGACGCGCGAGATGGTCGACTCGTGCATCGTTACCGCTTCGGCGATGTCCTTGAGGATCATCGGCCGCATGTGCTCCTCGCCGTGCTCGAGGAAAGCCGTCTGACGCTCGACGATGGAGCGGGCGACCTTCATGAGCGTCTCGTGGCGGATCTCGAGGCTCTTCAGCAGCCAGCGTGCCTCCTGCAGCTGCGCGCGCATGGTGGCGTGGCTCGCGTTGCGGCCGATGAGGCTCGCGTAACTCTGGTTGAGGCGCACGCGCGGCAGCGTCGCCGGATTGATCTCCACGCCCCAGCCGTGCTCGGTGCGGCGCACGAAGACATCCGGCACCACGTACTCGGCGCTGCCGGCGCTCACGGTGGCGCCGGGGCGCGGATGACAGGAACGCACCAGCGCAAGCGCCGAAGCGATCTCCTCCTCGGTGGCGCGCAGCTCACGGCGCAGCAGCGACAGCTCGCGCTCCGCGACCAGTGACAGATGATGGCGGGCGATCTCGAGCGCCGTGGCGAAACCCGGCGTCGCGGGGTCCAGCTGCCGCAGCTGCAGCTCGATGCACTCGCTCACCGAGCGCGCGCCGACACCCGGCGGGTCGAGCGCCTGGACCCTGGGGAGCACGTGCGCCACTTCCTCGGCCGAGCACTCAATCTCGGGCCGAAGGGTTGAGGCGATTTCCTCGAGCGACTCGGTGAGGTAGCCGTCGTCACTCACCGCATCGACGATGGCCCGCGCGATCGCGAGCTCCCGCGGGGCAAGACTCGCCATCTCGAGCTGCCACAGCAGGTGATCCTGCAACGACTGCCCGGCGGCATCGGCGTATTCCTGCTGCCGCTCATCATCATCGCCGCTCCAGGGCGTCTCGGCGGGTCCGACGCTGTGCTCGCCCCAGCCGTCGTCGAGAACCTCGACAGTGCTGTCGGCACGCTCGGGAGCCTTGGGCTGCTCCGCGGCCGTCACGACAGCTTCGAAGGTACCGGTGCTCTCAGCCTCGTCCATGGGCTCGAGCATCACGTTGGTTTCCAGCAGCTCGCGGATGTGAGCCTGCAGCTCGAGCGCCGGCAGCTGCAGGAGCCGGATGGCCTGCTGCAGCTGCGGGGTCATGGTCAGTTGCTGACCCAGCTTCAGCTGCAGAGAAGGTTTCAGCATGGCAGATGGGAAAAGTCTGCGGACAGCCGTCCCGGGTTCATGTCTTAATCAATTGAAAAAACATGTATTTATCGTGTGTTCGCGCGAGCTTCAGAGCCGGAACGACTCACCCAAGTACACCTCACGGACTTGGGGGTTGGCAAGGACTTCTTCCGCACTCCCGGAAGCGATCACGGTGCCCTGATTGACGATGTAGGCGCGGGCGCACACCCCGAGCGTCTCACGCACATTATGGTCAGTGATGAGCACGCCGATGCCGCGATGCGTCAGCTCGCGGATGATGCGCTGGATGTCGAGCACCGAGAGCGGATCGACGCCGGCGAACGGCTCATCGAGCAGCATGAACCGAGGCTCAGCCGCGAGCGCGCGGGCGATCTCGACGCGCCGGCGCTCCCCGCCCGAGAGCGAGAGCCCGAGACTGCGCCGCACGTGGCCGATGCGCAGCTCCTCGAGCAGCTGCTCGAGGCGCTCCTCGCGCGCGGCGCGCTCCATGTCGCGCGTTTCGAGGATCGCCATGATGTTGTCCTCGACGGACAACTTGCGGAACACCGAAGCTTCCTGCGGCAGATAGCCGAGCCCGAGCTGTGCGCGGCGGTGGATCGGCAGCAGCGTCACGTCCTCGTCGCCGAGCTGAATGCGGCCCAGGTCGCACGGCACGAGACCGACGATCATGTAGAAGGCGGTGGTCTTGCCGGCGCCGTTGGGGCCGAGCAGGCCGACCACCTCGCCGCTTTCGAGCTCGAGTGACAGATCGCGCACCACCTGGCGCGATCGATAGCTCTTGGCCAGGCCCGTGGCCTTGAGCGCCGTCATGGCGGGTTCGGCTGTGGCTTGCCGGGCTCGCTCTTGCCCTTGCCGGAGGGCATGCTCTGTGGCGCGATGGTGATGTGCACGCGCTGGTCGGTGCTGCCGGCCGCGCCGCCCGCCTGCACGCGCTGCTGGTTGATGTTGTAGACGAGCAGCGGGCCGGAGATCTCGTTCTGTCCGTCCGAGAGCCACGCATCGTCGGTGAGCCGCACGGTACCGTCATTGACGTCGTAGACGATCTGATCGGCGTGGCCGCGCGCCGGCTGCTGCGTCTCGAGGCGCCGCTGTTCGAACTCGGCGGGCTTGCCGGTGACGGTGGCGCGCGCGATGCGATTGTCCTTGAACTCGACCACCGCCTGGTCGGAGCGCAGGTTGCCGCGCGGCTCGGCGTCGATGTGCACGTGGCCGTCGAAGGTCCAGTGGCTGTTGGCGAAGTCGAGGCCGGTGGCGCGCGCGTGATCCGCCTGCACCCGCATCGTGCCCTGGGAGATCACCACCTTCTCGAAGGTGTAGGTGTGGGTCTTGTAGTCGACGTCGGAGGAGGCGGCGTCGAGCGTAATCGGCAGCTGTTTCGAGGAGGTGAACGACGGCAGGACCGCCGGCTGCGCAGCCGGGCCCGCTGCGGCGGTCAGCGCTAGCGTCGTCGCCGCGCTGGCGGCGAGTGCCCCCGGCAGCAGCCAGCGGGCCTTAAGGCAGGAACGAGCCATGCACGTCCGATTCTAACTGCATGTGACGCTCCTTCAAGCTGGCGACCATACCGGTGCCGTGCAGCTCGCGGCCCGAGGTCACGAAGGTCACCGGATCGCGCGTCGTGACGATTTGTGCGTTGGTATCGACGGAAAGATGCTCGCTGGTGATCTCGGCGGGCTCCTGCGTTCCCGGCAGAAGTCCGGCGACGTGCACGTCACCGTCGAGCTTCACCAGACCGCTGCCCTGCGCGAGCTCGCCGTGCCTGGCGCGCGCCGTCCACTGGTTGCCGCTCGCGTCGCGGAAGCCGAGCTGCACCTGCTCGAGCTCAATCAGACCGTTGTTGGCTTGCTGCTGGATCTGCTCGGCATCGAGCGTGTACATGGGCCGCCCGTCGAGACCGGTCTGCACGAGGCGCGCCTTGACCGCCGAGTAGCCCGGGTCGTGTGGCGGTCCGCCGGCAGCCGTCGGCGTGCCCGAGTCACGCTGCGGTGCCGAGAGCAATACCATGCCGACCACCAGCGACAGCAGTGCCGCCAGCAGCAACAGGCGGTACGTCATCGCGCCCGCGCCCGCCGCGCGCGTAGCGCCAGCAGGTGATCGCACACCTCGCGCACCGCGCCGCCGCCGCCCGGCGCCCGCGTGACCACGTCGGCCAGGCGCCGCACCTCGCGGTGCGCGTCCGCAACCGCAAAGGACAGCGCCGCCGCACGCATCAGGGGCAGGTCCGGCAGATCATCCCCCACGCAGGCGCAGTCCGCGGGCGTGAGGGCAAGCCGCGCACACAGGCGCGCAAACACGTCAAGCTTGTCGGTCACTCCCTGGTGCAGGTGACGTACGCCGAGCTCGCGGCAACGGACCGCCACCATCGGCGAGCGGCGGCCGGAGATCACCGCCACGCGGGTGCCGGCGCGCTGCAGCCGAACCAGTCCCAGGCCATCGCGCACGTCGAACACCTTGAGCGCCTCGCCGCGCGGCCCGAAGTACAGCCGCCCGTCAGTGAGCACGCCGTCGACGTCGAGCACCAGCAGTCGGATGCGGTGCCGCATGCGCAGCCGCGGACTCACACCACGCCGGCGCGCATCAGATCGTGCACGTTGAGCGCCCCGACCAGGCGGCCGTGCGCGTCCGCAACCGGTAGCGCGGTGATGCGGTGAACTTCCATGAGGTGTGCCGCTTCGGCGGCGAGCTCGCGCGGTCCGATGCTCTTCGGCCGCGTGGTCATGACGCTGTGCATCACGGTCGAGTGCACGTCGATGTGCCGGTCGAGGGCGCGCCGCAGGTCCCCGTCGGTGAACACGCCGAGGATGCGGCGATCGGGGTCGACCACCACCGTCATGCCGAGCCCCTTGCGCGACATCTCGAGTAGTCCGGCGCCGAGCGGCGCTTCCGGCGCGACCACCGGGACCGCCTCGCCGGTGCGCATCAGGTCCTCGACGTGCAACAGGAGCTTACGGCCGAGCGCGCCGCCGGGATGCGAGCGCGCGAAGTCCGCGCGGGTGAAGCCGCGCGCCTCGAGCACTGCGACGGCAAGGGCATCGCCCATCGCGAGCGTCGCCGTGGTGCTCGCCGTGGGCGCAAGGTTCAACGGGCACGCCTCCTCGGGCACGCCGACGTCGAGGATGACGCTCGCGGCGCGTGCCAGGGTCGAATCGCTCCTGCCGCTCATGACGATCAGCGCTACCGCGAGACGCTTCAGGTGCGGCAGCAGCAGCACGAGCTCCGGGGTCTCTCCGGAGTTCGACAGCGCGAGCAGCACGTCGGCGCGTGTGATCATGCCGAGGTCGCCGTGCCCCGCCTCCGCGGGGTGCAGAAAGAAGGCGGGCGTGCCGGTGCTGGCAAGCGTCGCCGCGATCTTGCCGGCAACATGTCCCGACTTTCCCATGCCGGTGACCACCACCCGCCCGCGGCATTCCAGGCAGATGCGGCAGGCCTGTGCGAACGGCGGGCCGAGCCTGGGCGTAAGCGCTTCGAGGGCCGCGGTCTCGATGGCGAGCGCGCGGCGCGCGGAGGCGAGCAGCTGCTCATCGCCAATCACCGGCACCGGGTTACCTGGCGCAGCCGGATGCAAATCCATGGGGTGATTATAGGCGCGGCCGCGCAGCGGCCATGTAATATCGCGTGCATGAGTCCTGAAGAAGTCGCGCGGCTGATCCGCGCAGGCCTCCCCGGAGCGCAGGTAAGCGTGCAATCGGAGGACAACACTCATTTTGCCGCGCGCATCGTCGCGCGGCAGTTCGCGCAGCTGCGCAGCCTCGCTCGCCACCAACTCGTGTACCGCACCCTCGGGGAGCTGATGGGACGGGAGATCCACGCCCTGACGATCGAGGCGCTGACACCCGAAGAATCGGGGCAGGCCTGAGTCCGTGGACAAGCTGCAGATCCAGGGCGGCGTGCCTCTCGAGGGCGAGGTGCGCATCTCCGGTGCGAAGAACGCCACGCTGCCGATCCTCGCCGCTGCGCTGCTCGCCGACGATCCGGTGCTGGTGGCGAACGTGCCGCACCTGCGCGATGTCACCACCACGGTCGAGCTGCTCGGTCGCATGGGGGCCACCGTCACCATCGACGAGCGCATGCGCATCGAGGTCGACGGCTCGACGGTGCGCGAGTGCTTTGCGCCCTACGACTTGGTGAAGACCATGCGCGCCTCCATCCTGGTGCTCGGCCCGTTGCTCGCCCGTCACGGACACGCCGACGTGTCACTGCCCGGCGGCTGCGCGATCGGTGCGCGGCCGGTGAACATCCACGTCGCGGGGCTGCAGGCCATGGGTGCCGACATCACCATCGAGGGCGGCTACATCCGCGCCCGCGCACGGCGCCTCAAGGGCGCGCGGCTGGTGCTCGACACCGTCACCGTCACCGGTACCGAGAATCTGATGATGGCCGCGACGCTCGCCGATGGCGAGACGGTCATCGAGAACGCCGCGCGCGAGCCGGAAGTCGTCGACCTCGCCAACTTCCTCGTGGCGATGGGCGCGAGCATCCACGGCGCCGGCTCCGACAAGATCGTGGTGCGCGGCGTCGAGCGGCTGCGGGGCACGAGCTACGAGGTGCTGCCCGATCGCATCGAGAGCGGCACCTACCTGGTCGCCGGTGCCATCAGCCGCGGCCACGTGCGCATCAAGAGCACGCGCCCGGATCACCTCGACGCGGTGCTTGCCAAGCTCGAGGAGGCGGGGGCGAAGCTCGGCGTGGGCGAGAACTGGATCGAAGTCGACATGCGCGGTCGGGCGCTCAAGGCGGTCGACGTACGCACCGCGCCGTACCCCGGGTTTCCGACCGACATGCAGGCGCAGTTCGCCGCACTCAACACGGTCGCCGACGGCGTCGGCACCATCACCGAGACCATTTTCGAGAACCGCTTCATGCACATGCTGGAGATGCGTCGCATGGGAGCGGAGATTCGCCTCGAGGGGAACACCGCCATCATCCACGGGGTCAAAAAGCTGACCGCGGCGCCGGTCATGGCGACTGACCTGCGCGCCTCGGCGAGTCTGGTGCTCGCAGGCCTCGTGGCCGAGGGCCGCACCGACGTCGAGCGCATCTATCACATCGATCGCGGCTACGAGGCGATCGAGGAGAAACTCGCGCAGCTCGGGGCGCAGATCCGGCGCGTCCCGAACTGAATTGAGCAAGATCGCCTCGCGGCGACTTTGCCGGACGTCGGCCGCGTTTCCGCGAGCAAGAGGCGCGACTTTTGCTCGCCGGGCACTGTCGGTGCTCGGCCGCGATTTCGGCGGACATCGGCTTCGCTGCTGCGCGTAACGAAGGGGTAGCTGCCATGCGGATTGGGATGATCGGACTTGGGCGCATGGGCGCCAACATGGTGCGTCGTCTGCTGAAGGGCGGGCACGGGTGCGTCGCCTACGATCGCTCCGCGGAGGCGGTGAAGGCGGTTGCGGCACACGGTGCACAAGGGGCGGCAACGCCCGCCGAGCTGGTGCGTTCACTCCCGGCGCCGCGTGTGGTGTGGATCATGGTGCCGGCAGCGCTCGTCGACTCGGTGATCGCAGAACTCCGGCCGTTGCTCGCACGCGGCGACGTGCTGATCGACGGCGGCAATTCCTACTATCACGACGACATCCGTCGGGCGACGGAGCTCGGCAGTGCCGGCATCCGCTATCTCGACGTCGGTACGAGCGGCGGCGTGCTCGGCTTCGAGCAGGGCTACTGCCTGATGATCGGCGGTGAGGCCGAAGCGGTCGCACTGGTGGAGCCGGCGCTCGCCACGCTCGCCCCGGGCGGCCGCCTCCCCCCCGGGGGGGCGACGACCGCCGATGCGGGCGGACGCGGTAGTGCGGCGAGCCGCGCGGCCGCGGCGCTCGGCTACCTGCACTGCGGCCCTTCGGGCGCAGGGCACTTCGTCAAGATGGTTCACAACGGCATCGAGTACGGGCTGATGGCAGCGTACGCCGAGGGACTCAACGTGCTCGCCCACGCGGATGCCGGCCGCACGACCGCCACGGCCGATGCCGAGACCGCGCCGCTTACCGAGCCGCGCTTCTATCAGTACCAGCTCGACCTCGCCGCGATCGCGGAGGTGTGGCGCCACGGCAGCATCATCGCATCGAGGCTGCTCGACCTCACCGCCGCTGCGCTCGAGAAAGATGCGCAGCTCGGCGGCTTCGCCGGACACGTCGCCGACTCGGGCGAAGGACGCTGGACGGTGCAGGCCGCGATCGAGGTGGGTGTGCCGGCACAGGTGCTGAGCGCGGCGCTGTATTCGCGCTTTGAGTCGCGCGGGCGCGCAGAATTCGCCAACCGACTGCTGTCGGCGATGCGCCTCGGCTTCGGCGGTCACGTCGAACGCTCGCCGTGAGCGCGCCGCAGCGCACCGCGACACACGGAGGTGACTATGGAACGTCGTGACTGTGATGCCATGGTGCTGTTCGGCGCCACCGGCGATCTTTGCTATCGCAAGATCTATCCGGCGCTCTATCAACTCGTGCGCCGCGGCCTGCTCACCGTGCCGGTGATCGGCGTGGCGCGCCAGGGGTGCGATCTCAGCTGGCTGGTCAAGCGCGTGCGCGAGAGCCTGAAGGAGTTCGTGCCGGCGGCCGAGGAGGCCGTGACCGCACGCCTTACCGGGTTGCTGCGTTACGTCGACGGCGACTACAACGATCGCGGCACCTTCGTCGCGCTGCGCAAGGCGCTCGGCGAGGCGCAGCGCCCGCTGCACTATCTCGCCATCCCGCCGAGCATGTTCGCGGTGGTGGCCGAGCACCTCTCCGGCACGGGCAATGCGGCCGGCGCGCGCATCGTGGTGGAGAAGCCCTTCGGGCGCGACCTGGCTTCGGCGCGCGCGCTCAACCAGACGCTGCACGCGCACTTTCCGGAGTCGAGCATCTTTCGCATCGATCACTACCTCGGCAAGGAGGCGGTGCAGAACCTGCTGTACTTCCGCTTTGCCAACTCCTTCCTCGAGCCGGTGTGGAACCGCAACTTCGTCGCCAGCGTGCAGATCACCATGGCCGAGACCCTCGGCGTCGCCGGGCGCGGGCGCTTCTACGAGGAGGCCGGCGCGATCCGTGACGTGATGCAGAACCATCTGATGCAGATCGTGGCGCTCCTCACCATGGAGCCACCGGTGAATACCGAGGGCGAGTCGCTGCGCGACGAGAAGGTGAAGGTGCTGCGGGCAGTGCGCCCGCTCACCGCCGCCGAGGTGGTGCGCGGCCAGTATCAAGGCTACCGCCAGGAGCCGGGCGTCGCGGCGGACTCGAAGGTGGAGACCTATGCGGCGCTCGTGCTCGCCATCGACTCCTGGCGCTGGAGCGGCGTGTCGTTCTACCTGCGGGCCGGCAAGCGGCTGCCGGTGACCGCGACCGAAGTCGTGGTGGATCTGCGCGCGCCGCCCGCCAACGTGTTCGGCGATCAGGCGCCCGAGCAGCCGAATCATCTGCGCTTTCGCGTCGGCCCCGACGTCGCCATCGCACTCGGCGCGCACACCAAGAAGCCCGGCCCGGTCATGACCGGGCGGAGTATCGAGCTCTACGTCGCCGAGCAGCCCGGAGGTGAGGAGGCGTACGAGTTTCTGATCAGCGCCGCTCTCATCGGCGACACCGCACATTTCGCGCGCGAGGACGAGGTGGAAGCCGCCTGGGCGATCGTCGA
>DATIZW010000019.1:0-9355 GCA_035516875.1 Steroidobacteraceae bacterium | reverse complement strand
ATCCGCAAGGCCACGATCTCCCAGGACAACCGCGCGGCGCGCTCGATCATCGAACATCTGAAGATCATCGAGGCGCTCGAGCGGCGCGACACCGAGCTCGCCGAGCGGCTCACGCGGCAGCACACGCTCGATCTCGCCGTCCACGTCGAGCGCTACTGCGACTTTCTCGACTAGGTGCCGCGCCCGCGAGGCACGCGGCGCGGCGCCGCCCGTGACGGTACGCAGCGCGCTGGCGTTGTCGCGGGCGGCGTGCGCCACGCGTGACCGACATCAACCGGCACGAGCCGCTCGAGGAGCGCTGCTCCCTCGCGGAGCAGGAAATCCTTGAAGGCCGCTGCAACCGGCGGCAGCCGCTTGGTGCGGTTGTGCACCAGATACCAGTTGAGCATGGCGGGGAAGCCCTGGACGTCGAGCACCACGAGGTTTCCGGCCTTGAGGTCGAGCCCGATGGTGTGCGCGGAAAGAAACGCGATGCCCATCCCGGCCACCACCGCCTGCTTGATGGTCTCGGTGCTATGGATCTGCATGGCGATGTTCAGGCGCGAAAACTGCCGTCCGAACACCTCGCGCGCCGAGTTCCAGGTATCCGAGCCGTGCTCGCGCAGCACGAAGCGCTCGCGGTTGAGCGCAGCGCGCGGGATCTGCTTGACGCCAACGAGCGGGTGATCGGGCGCGGCGACGATCACGTAGGGGTGGGGCGCAAAGGGCAGCGCCACGACATCCAGCTCCGCGGGTGGGCGCACCATTACCGCAAGATCGGTGAGGTTGTCGGCGAGTTGCCGCAGCAGCCCTTCGCGGTTGTGCACCGTGAGATTGAAGACGATGCCGGGGTGCGAGGCGCCGAATGCCGCCAGCAGCCGCGGGAAGAAGTAGTCGCCGGCGCTGATCACCGCGACATTGAGACGCCCGCCGGTCACCCCCTTCAGCTGCGCGAGCGCATCCTCGGCTTCCTTCATGCGCTGCGCGATGGCGTTGGCGCATTCGAGCATCTCGGCGCCGGCCGGGGTGAGGTAGGTCTTGCGCCCGATGCGCTCGAACAGCGGCAGCCCGACGAAGTCGGCGAATTCCTTGATCTGCGTGGACACTGCCGGCTGCGACATGTGCAGCTCCTCGGCGGCGCGCGAGAAATTCATGTGCCGGGCGGCGGTGACAAACACCCGCAGCTGCCGCAGCGTCACGTTCTTCATGGCGTCCCGAGCATACGCCGAACCATTCTGAAAATCATATGATCGCGATAGAAAGCTTTAACTTTTCCTTTGGTAAATCCAGGCGTATCGTGAAACCATCAGTCAGGAACAGTTCGGGGACGCTCAGCCATGCACCACACGATCAGCGGCCGCAAAGCGGCGAACGATCCCCTGGCGGCGGAGCTCGAGGCCTACAACCGCGCATTCTGCGAGCTCGAGCTCCCCTGGCACTGGGACGCGGCAACGTTCCGCGAGCTGCTCGATGTGGCGGGCGAGCGGGACTGCGTGAGCGCCTACATCGAACGCAGCCAGCCGCACCTGCTGCGGGTCTACGAGAAGGGGTTCCTGCGGGACCTGGTGCTCGATGCCCGCGACCGCTGCCGCGACGACGAGCCGCACGCGGCTCACCGCAAGTCCTGAACCGTCTCCGCTAGGCGTCCCCAGACCGCGAGCTTGCCGCACCGTCAGCGCGGGCCGGCCGCGGCGCCGGCGCGCACCTGCGGTCGTGCTTCCGCACCGATGTAGTGGGTGACGCGGGGCGTGTCACGCGCGAGACGGTGCACGTGCTCTTCCACGATGCGGTCCGCCTTGGTCACGCGGCGGTGTTGTCGCAGGTGCTCGAGCCATGAATCCACCAGGAACGTCTCGAGGATGCGCTCGGGATGGGCGGCGTCCTGGTAGACGTCCCAGGCGTACGCGCCGTCGCGTCGCCGCTCGCGGGCAAGCCGCGCGAGCGCGGCGAGAAAGGCCTCGCGGTTCTCCGGGCTGACATGGTATTCGACCGTGACGAGCACCGGGCCCGCGTCCTCTTCGACGGCTCCGGCGACTACCGGCTCGGGCCAGTGCATCGAGGGCGTGAGGTCGCCCTCGGGCCCGGACTGCAGCCGCCAGCGGCGTGTCAGCAAGAGGGCGAGCAATGCGCCGCCGGCGGCGAGGTAGTGCGCCGCGGGCAAGCCGACGCGATCGGCGATGAAGCCCCAGAGGGCACTGCCCACTGTCATGGTGCCGAAGAACACCGTTACGTACGCCGCGAGCCCCCGGCCGCGCACCCAATCGGGCAACGCCACCTGTGCCGACACGCTGAGGCTTGCGAGTACCGCAATCCAGCCGATGCCCGCGATCAGGCAGGCGAGGGCTGCGACCCACGGCTCGTGGGCGAGCCCGAAGAGAACGAGCGCCGCGGCGGTGCCCGCCTCGCCGAGATTCACGACGCGATTGGCGCCGGAATTGCCCGTGAGCCGCGGCAGGATGAAGGCGCCGCCGACGGCGCCCGCGCCGATGGCACCGAGCAGCACCCCGTAGAGCGTCGGGCCGCCGCCGAGCTGGCTGCGGGCCACGACGGGCAGGAGCGCCCAGTAGGCGCTGGCGAAGAGGAAGAAGCCCACGGCCCGCGCGAGTGTGGCGCGCAGCTGGCGATTGTTGCGCGCGTAGCGCACCCCGGCACGAATGGCGCTGCTCAAGTGCTCCGCCGGCAGAGCGTGCGCGGGCCTTGCGGGCGGACACCAGAAGAAGATGACCGCGATCACGCCGAGGTTGCTGACGGCATCCAGCCAGAAGGGTGCCGCGATGCCGAGACCGAGGATCACCCCTCCGCTCAGCGCCGGTCCGATGACGCGACTGATGTTGACGCCGACGCTGTTGACGGCGATCGCGGAAGCAAGTGCCGGTTGCGGCACGAGGAGCGGCACGATCGCCTGCCAGGCGGGCGTCTCGAGCGCAGCCAGGATCCCGACGAGGAAGGTAAAGAGCAGCAGCACGCCCGGCGTCACGGCGTTGAGCGTCACGAGCGCCGCGAACAGCGCCGAGCACAGCGTGGTGAGGATCTCGAGCGCGAGAATGAAGCGGCGCTTGTCAATCATGTCGGCGAGGGCGCCCGCGGGGAGGGCAAACAGGAAGAGCGGCAGGCTGTTCGCCACCTGCACCAGGGAGACGATCAGCGGGTTGGGATTGAGGCTGGTCATCAGCCAGCCGGAAGCCGCGTTGTACATCCACGAGCCGACGTTCGAGACCACCGTGGCCAGCCACAGCCAGCGAAAGACGCGATAGCGCAGCGCGCCCCAGGCGGAAGGATGCGGTGCTGCGGCTGCAGCGCTCGCGCCGGACGGTCGGTGAAGCGGCGGCTGGGGCAAGTGTCAGCTCCCTGACAGAGGCACATTGTCGCCGAGGAAACGCGCGATTTGCGTAGAATCCCGCGCAAGACGCGCAAGACGCGCGGGCAGCAGGCGCGACCCATCACCCCCACGTGGAGACCCCATGAAGCTCAGCGCGCGTAACATCTTCACCGGCATGATCCGCAAGATCGTGCGCGGTCCCGTGAGTACCGAAGTCACCATTCGCATCGCCCCGGGGGTCGACATCGTTTCGGTCATCACGTCGTACTCGGCAAAGCGGCTGAAACTCAAGAGCGGGCAGCGCGCCCATGCCGTGATCAAGGCCGACAGCGTCATGGTCGGGGTGGACTGAAGCCGACCGGCGTGCGCCGCCCGCGCGCCGCCTCGCTAGGGCGATGAGCGGGGAGCGTGGCTGATGGCGACCCTGACAGTGCTCGAGGCGTCGCCGCTGAACTGCAGCGTCAGGCGCGTCGCCGCCGGCAGCACGAACTCGACGACCTTGTGCGGGGCATCGCAACCGCGACGTCCCTGAAAGTCCTGCGAGCGGATCGGGGCGCCGTCGGCGAGCACATCGACCCAGAACGGCCGGTCGAGTGCGATGCGATAGACGCCCGCCTGGGCGAGCGTCAGGGTGGCGAGTCCCGCGTATGCGGTGTCGGTGGCGGGGTGCCGGCCGGGTGCGACTGGGAAGGCGACCCGCGGCCAGGCGCTGAGCTCAAGCTCATACAATTGATCGGGCTTGAGCGCCGGGGCGCTCGCAGCCCCCTTTCCGGCCGCGAGCGACAGCGGCTTCGCGCCAAAGAGCGCACGCTCATGCTTCACATCCCAGGTGAAGTCCGCGCAGGGATCTGCGACATCTCCGGCCGTCGCCGCGAGCGGCAACAGCACACAAAGGAGCAGCGGCGCCCCGCCGCAGCGCCCCGTCGGCTCCCGCAATCGCAGCCGCTTCGCCCGCACAGATACTTCTCGAGCGTCCTTCGACGGTTGGAACTCAGCCGATGCTACCGCAACGCATTCTGCGACGAGCCGGGAGTCGACCGTGACGGGCGAATCTTCGACAATGACTACGTCCTGACGACGCCGGCGGCCGACTGCTTGCGGACACGGCGAGGCGTGGCACCCCGGAGGTGGCGGGCCGAGCGTCAGCTGGGCGATTCATGGAGACTGTGCCGGCACAGGTTGCTTTGGCCGTGGACACGAATGCATCGCTGCTGCGCGAGCTTGCACATGAGCTGCGCGACGCTCTCAGCCCGATCCGCTCGGCGATCGAGCTGATGCGACTGCGGAATTTCGATGCGGAGGTAACTCGGACGATGATCGAGCGTGTCGAGACGGGACTCGACGGCGCGCTCTCAACCATCGATGCCTTCGTGCTCGCCGCAGGGTGGGAGCGTGGTAGCGAAAGCCTCGCGCCGGCGCGCATTTCTCTCGCGGAACTTCTGCAGCACGTGCGCGAGTCGCTCAAGCCGCCGTTGAGTGAGCGTTTGCAGTTCACCGCGGATTCTCCGGTCCCCGTGACGGCGGACCTGCTGCGCTCCACGCAGGTGCTCCTCGCGCTGCTCGGCCATGCCGCTGCCGTCGCCGCTCCCGCGTCACCGATCGAGTTGCGTTCGGCCGCGAGCGATGGCGGTGCCGAAGTCCGGGTCGCCTTTGCCATCGAGCCACCGACGGGTGTTGGCGAGAGCTGGTTCGAGACCTATCGGGTGCGCGGCAGCGCCGGCCGGATGGCGCTGCGAACGGCACGTTGCATCATGCAGCTGCAGCAGGGGAATCTGAGCGTCGTAACGCCGGCGGCCGGGCGCTGTGAGCTCGTGGCAACGTTTGCGGCCGCCGCCGTGAGCGCACCCGACACGCGCACTGGTAGCGCCGCCGCCGTCTCTCTCGCCAGGAGCCCTGCGCGCACCCGCGCCCCTGCCGCGCCGCAGGCAACGCGCGTCCTCCTCGTCGAGGACAGTGCCGAGGTGAGCCGGGCGTATTCCGAGGCCCTTGCCGAGCTGGGTTATCCGGTGACCGAGAGCCGCAATGCCGAGGAGGCGCTGCGCGCCGCCGACGAGGCGATGCCGGACGTTGCGATCATCGACATTCACCTGCCCGGCATGAATGGCTACCAGCTGGCGCGGGCGCTGCGGGCGCGGGGGGGAGCGGCCCTGCGGCTCGTGATGCTGAGCGGCATGACGCTCGATGACACGCTGCGGCAGCTCTCGAAGCGCGCCGGCTTCGATGAATGCTTCGACAAGGCCGCAGGTCCCAGAGCCCTGCACTCGCTACTGCGCGGACTGCTGTGAGGCGCCAGCGGACGGTGCGCCGTGGGCGCGCAGCAGCGCCTCGAGGGTCTCGGCCGCTGCCGGCTTGGTGAGGTGATGATCGAAGCCGGCATCGAGCGCGCGGCGCCGGTCGTCCTCCTGACCCCAACCGGTCACGGCGATGAGAAGAATGTTCCGACCCCAGGGCGCGGCGCGGATCCTGCGCGCCAGCTCGTAACCGTCGATGTCGGGCAGGCCGATGTCCACCAGCAACACCTGCGGATGGAAGGTACCGCCAACCTCCAGGGCGCGGCGACCGCTGTAGGCCTTTTGCACGCGATGGCCCGACAGTTCGAGCAGCGTTGCACAGGTGTCGGCCGCGTCACGGCTGTCATCGACGACCAGGATCTTGAACGGAGCGCCGCTCAGGGCGTCGCCTGCGTCGACCTCGTCGTCCGCGATGTCGGTGGTCGCAATGCGCACCGGCAATCGGACCGTGAGCTCGCTCCCGCGGCGGACGCCCTCGCTTCTCACGGTGACCATGCCGCCGTGCAGCGCGACGAGCCCTCGCACCAGCGCCAGTCCGACGCCGAGACCCTCCTGGGTGCGTCCGCCCGTCGGGTCCGCCTGCGAAAAGAGTGTGAAAAGACGCGGCATCACGTCCTGCGGGATACCGATGCCGTTGTCGCGAACCGTGACGAGCACCTCGTTTGCCTGCTGTGTGGCGCGCACCCGGATGTCCCCGCCCGGGTCGGTGTACTTCGCTGCATTGATGAGCAGATTGGCAAACACCTGCGAGAGCCGAACCGCATCGGCTTCGAGCTGCACGGGCTGCGCCGGCAGCTCGAGCGACAGCCGGTGATGCTTTGCGTCGATGAGGGGTCGCGCCGTCTCGATCGCGACACCGATCACCGAGGTGAGCTCGGTGCGACTCTTCTTCAACACCAGCGTGCCGCGCGTAACGCGGGACACATCGAGCAGATCATCGAGCAGGCGGCTCATGTGCGTCACCTGCCGCTCGACCACTTCCTCGGCGCGCTTGCGCTGCTCGGCGCTGCGGCCGGGCAACTTGGCCGCGGCCAGGGCATAGCGGATGGGGGCGAGGGGGTTGCGCAGCTCATGGGCGAGCACGGCCAGAAACTCGTCCTTGCGCCGATTGGCGTCGCGCAGCGCCTGCTCGGCGCGCTTGCGATCGGTGACGTCGCGCGCCACCTTCGAAGCGCCGATGATGACGCCGCGTGCATCACGAATCGGCGAGACCGCGAGTGAGATGTCGATGCGCCGCCCATCCTTGGCGACGCGGACCGTGTCGAAGTGCTCGATGCGCCGGCCGCTGCCCACCTGTTCGAGGATCTGCCGTTCCTCGTCGTATAGCTCGGGCGGGATGATGATGGTGATGGGCTTGCCGATGACTTCGGCGGCCTCGTAGCCGAAGATCCGTGTCGCCCCCGCGTTCCACGAGAGAATGCGCCCTTCGAGCGTCTTGCTGACGATCGCATCGTCTGACGACTCGACGATCGCGGCGAGCAGCGCGAGCTGTATGAAGGTGTCGGGCGCCTCGGACTCCACGTCATCCCTTGCCGGCATGCGACTGGCGCCGCGGTTGCCTCCGTTCACGCGCCATGCTCCTCATTCGTCCCCGCGTGGGGCGTCAGGATATGCCTTCCGTTGCATCCTGGCATGTGTTTTGTGGCGCCGCGTCAGTCTTGTCCGACGCTTGATTCAGACCAGCTGCCGCTGTAACACTGGCACACTCGTCACGATGCTGCGCGCGGCGCCGCGCGTGCTGCGATCGGGAGAACCACAGGTGAGTCGATCTGCTCTTGCCTGCGGAAGCCGGCTGTGATCGCCGTCGTCCTGCTGGCGTCGATGCTGCTGTCGCAGAATCAGGCCACGGATCAGGCGCAGAATCCGGCGCAGAATCCGGCCGCGAGCTCGGCGGCGAATCCACCTCCAGGTCCGCCGGCGAACCCGCCTGCAAATCCTGAGGCGAGTCCGCCGGCGAATGCGCCGCCAAGTCCGCCGGAGACTGCGCCCACGAGTCCGCCGGCAAATGCGCCTGCAAATCAGGCGCCGCCGCCGGCGAAGGCCCCCGCGACAGCGCCCAGCCACGCCCCCGGTGCACGGCCCGCTGCTGCGCAACCTGCACCCCCGTCCCCGTCCCGTGCAGCGCAGCCGCATCCCTCGGCGCCGCGTCCGTCGCAGGCCGCAGCGTCGAAATCGACCCCCTCACAGGCGCCTTCGTCGCAGGCTCTGACCTTCGGCTTCGCCAATGTGCGACAACTTGCGAAGGAGCGTGCCAGCCGGGAATATCGGCCGGCGTCGCAGGCGCTGCCGGCATCGCTCGCCAACCTGACATACGACCAGTACCGCGACATCCGCTTCCGACCAACGAGCGCGCTGTGGCGCGGGCAGGCCATGTTCGAGGTGCAGTTCTTCCACCGCGGCTACCAGATCCGCCAGCGTGTCAACATCTATGACGTCGACGCCGGAGAGCCTGTCGAGATCGAATACAACCCGCGCGCCTTCACCTACGGCCGCCTGGTGAAGCCCCCGAGGGCACCGGCAAATCTCGGCTACGCCGGCTTTCGCATCCACTACCCGTTGCAGACCCCCGCGTACAAGGACGAGCTGCTGGTGTTCCTCGGCGCTTCTTATTTCCGGGTGCTCGGGCGCAACCAGCACTATGGTCTCTCGGCGCGCGGTCTGGCGATCGACACGGGACTGCCGAGCGGCGAGGAGTTCCCGACGTTCACCGACTTCTGGCTGGTGCGCCCGCAACCCAACGACCGCGCGCTCACGATCTACGCGCTTCTCGACAGCCGCAGCGTGGCCGGTGCCTATCGCTTCGACTTACGCCCTGGCGAGATCACACAGGTCGAGGTGCACAGCGAGCTCTACCCGCGCCGGCCCATTGCCAAGCTCGGCGTGGCGCCGCTCACCTCGATGTTTTTTTTCGGTGAGAACGATGGTGGCCGGCATTTTGACGACTACCGTCCGCAGGTTCACGACAGCGACGGACTTATGTCAGAAACAGGTCAGGGGCAGTGGCTGTGGCGGCCGCTCGCCAACCCGCGCGATCTGCGCGTCAATCGCTTCATCGACGAGAATCCCCACGGTTTTGGCCTGATTCAGCGTGAGCGCAGCTTCGTCCACTACGAGGATGCCGAGTCACAGTACGAGACACGGCCAAGCTACTGGGTGCAGCCGCTCGGAAACTGGGGCAAGGGCGGCGTCGAACTCGTTGAAATCCCGAGCGATGAGGAGATCCACGATAACATGGTGGCCTACTGGGTGCCGGCGCAGTCCCCGGCAGCGGGTAAACCGCTCACCTTCGCCTACCTGTTGTCGGCGTTTGCCGAAAATCCGCGCTGGCCGCCGGGCGGCCGGGTGATCGCGACGCGCAGCAGCAATCCGGCGATGGGCGACAACAAAGGCCACTTCGCTTCCGGCGCCCGGCGCATACTCATCGACTTCGCGGGTGGTGAACTCGATGGGCTCGCAGGTGCCCAACCGGTGAAGGCGGAACTGAGCGCTGAGAACGGACAGATCGAGGCGCTGACCGTGCAGCGCGTCGCCGCCAGCGGCGCCTGGCGCGTGGCCTTTGTGGTCACGCCCAAGCCGCGACACCCGTCGGTTGATCTGCACTGTTATCTGACGCTGTATGGTGAGGTGTTGACGGAAACGTGGGTCGATCAATGGACACCCTGAGCCACACACGGGGCGGACGCTGGCGCGCCATCCTGCGCCGCACGCTCTTTTTCGGGCTCACCTTGGTGACCGCCGGGGGCGCCACCGCGCTGCTGCTCGATGT
>DATIZW010000018.1:0-4938 GCA_035516875.1 Steroidobacteraceae bacterium | reverse complement strand
ACCTGTCTCAACGACGTGCTGATCCCGCATCTGAAGGCGGTGTTCTCGATGAACTACGCGCAGACGATGCTCATCCAGTTCACCTTTTTCAGCACCTACTTCGTGATGTCGATCCCCTCTGGACGCGTCGTCGCGCACGTCGGCTACAAAGCCGGCATCGTCATCGGACTCATCGTCGCCGGCTGCGGCGCGCTCGCCTTCTACCCGGCGGCGGGGGTGCCGTCGTACCTGCTGTTCCTGCTGGCGCTGTTCGTGCTGGCGAGCGGCATCACGCTGCTGCAGGTCGCAGCCAACCCCTACATCAGCCTGCTCGGCGATCCGGCTACCGCCTCGAGCCGCCTGACGCTCGCCCAGGCGCTGAACTCGCTCGGCACCACCCTCGCCCCGGCGCTCATCGGCCCGGTGATCCTCTCGGTCGCCGTGCTCGGCGGCGCCGACCTCGCCCGCCTCTCGCCCCCCGAGCAGGAGGCCTATCGCGTCGCGCAGGCCCACTCCGTGCAGCACCCGTACCTCGCCATCGCAATAGCGCTGTTCCTGCTCGCGAGCCTCGTGTACCTGCTGCGCCTGCCAGCCCTCGCCGAGGCCACCGAGCAGGCCGACCCCCAGCACCACGCGTTTGCCGAGGTGCTGCGTCACCGCAACCTCCGTTTCGGCGTGATAGCGATCTTCTTCTACGTTGGCGGTGAGGTAGCGATCGGCAGCTTCCTCATCAATTACATCTCCGAACCGCACATCGGCAACATCGACGCCGCGAGCGCCACGCGCTACGTCTCATACTATTGGGGTGGCGCGATGATCGGCCGGTTCGTCGGCGCGGCCCTCATGCGCCGCATCGATCCGCGCCACCTGGTGTGCGCGTTCGCGCTCATCGCCATCGCGCTCCTTCTCACCACCATGGCCTCCAGCGGCTCACTCGCCATGTGGAGCGTCATCGCCATCGGGCTGTTCAACTCCATCATGTTCCCGACGCTCTTCACGCTCGGCATCGAGGGGCTGGGACCCATGACCAGCAAGGCCTCGAGTCTCCTCATCATGGCGATCGTCGGCGGCGCGGTGGTGCCGCTGCTGCAGGGAGTGCTGGCAGACCGCATCGGCATACAGCCGGCGTTCTTCCTGCCGCTGCTGTGCTACGCCTACATCGCCTGGTACGCGCTGCGCGGCTCGCGTGAGTCCGCACTCGGTGCGGACGCTCCCGCTTGAGCGACGCTGGCTCCGGCACGCGCCGCACGCCGCGGGTCGTGGTGTGCTTCGGTGAGGCACTGATCGACCTGCTGGCACGTGCGGCTGCCGGGGGCGATGCGCCGCGGCAGTTCCTCGAGTACGCGGGCGGCGCGCCGGCGAACGTCGCCGTCGGCGTCGCGCGCCTCGGTGGCGCGGCGCGCTTCATCGGCATGCTCGGGGAGGACATGTTCGGCGAGCGGCTGCTGGCGCAGCTCGCGTCCGCCGCGGTCGACGTGTCGTGCGTGCGGCGCACCGCGGCGGCAAAAACCGCGCTCGCCTTCGTCTCGCTCGATGCCGCGGGCGAGCGCAGCTTCAGTTTCTACCGCCCGCCGGCGGCCGACCTGCTGTTCCGCGCCGAGCACTTCGACGCCCGCGCCTTCGATGCTGCGGCGCTGTGGCACGTGTGCTCGAACAGCCTCACCGAGCCCGGCATAGCCGCGGCGACCCTCGAGGGCATGCGCCGCGCCCGCGCCGCCGGGGCGCTGGTGAGCATGGACCTGAACCTGCGGCCGGCGCTCTGGCCGGCGGGGGTCGACCCGCTGCCGCAGCTGTGGGAGGCGCTGCGCGAGGCGGATCTCGTGAAGCTCTGCCAGAGCGAGCTCGCGCTGCTCGCGGGCTCGGCCGCCGGCGAGGAGGCAGCGCTCGCGCGGCTGCTCAGCGCTCGTGCGCAGTGCGTGCTGGTGACCGCCGGTGCCGCGCCGCTGCGCTGGCTCACCCGCACGGCTTGCGGCAGCGCCGCGACCTTCGCCGTGCGCACCATCGACACCACCGCCGCCGGCGATGCCTTCGTGGCCGGCTGGCTCAAGTCGCTCGCCGCGCACGGCGTCTCCCCCGCGACACTCGCGCACTTTCTCGCCGACCGCGCGCGGCTCGCCGCGACGCTGCGCTATGCCGCCGCCTGCGGCGCGCTCGCCACCACCCGTCACGGCGCCTTCACCGCGATGCCGCACGCCGCGGAGGTCGAGCGGCTGCTCGCGCAGCCATGACCGCCATGGGAAGCGTTGCCCGGTGAGCGAGCGCCCCGACAACCGGCCCGATTTCTCGAGCGAGTCCTTCCTGCGCGAGCACGTCGCGCACACCATGGCCTTCTACCATCCGCGGGCGATCGACCCGCGCGGCGGCTTCTACCACTACTTCCGCGACGACGGTACGGTCTACGACACGGCACATCGTCATCTGGTGAGCAGCACGCGCTTCGTCTTCAACTACGCGATGGCCGCGTGCGAGTTCGCCGCCACGCCGCTCGCGGGCGAGTATCGCGCCGCGGCCCGTCACGGGCTCATCTACCTGCGCGAGCACCATCGCGATGCCGTGCGCGGCGGCTACGCCTGGACGCTGCGCGACGGTGTGCCCGAGGATCGCACCAACCACGCCTACGGCGTGGCGTTCGTGCTGCTCGCCTATGCGGTGGCCCTGCGCGCCGGCCTCGAGGAGACGCGCCCGTGGCTCGAGGAGATCTGGACGCTGCTCGAATCGCGCTTCTGGGACGAGCAGCACGGGCTCTATCGCGACGACGCCGACAGCGACTGGAACTTCAGCGACTACCGCGGGCAGAACTCCAACATGCACCTGTGCGAGGCGTTGCTCGCGGCCTACGCGGCGCTCGGCGAAGCGCGCTATCTCGAGCGCGCACTCACCCTCGCCGACCACATGACGCGCCGCCAGGCGGGCAAGGCCGGCGGACTCGTGTGGGAGCACTACGACCGCGACTGGAACGTCGACTGGAACTACCACCGCGAGGATCCGCGTCACCTGTTCCGCCCGTGGGGCTTCCAGCCAGGACACCAGACCGAGTGGGCGAAGCTCCTGCTCATCCTCGACGAGCAGCTGCGCCCGCACGGCGCGCGCGCCGACTGGCTGCTGCCCAGGGCGCGCGAGCTGTTCGACCGCGCCCTCGCCGCCGCCTGGGACGAGGAGTTCGGCGGGATCTGCTACGGCTTCTCACCCGAAGGCGCGGTGTGCGATGCCGACAAGTACTTCTGGGTGCAGGCCGAATCGATCGCCGCTGCCGCGCGACTCGCGCAGGCGAGCGGTGACGGGCGTTACTGGCGCTGGTACGAGCGGCTGTGGGGATATGCGTGGGCGTACTTCATCGACCATCGCTACGGCGCCTGGTATCGCCTCCTCGACCGCGGCAACCGCAAGTACGGCGACGCCAAGAGCCCGGCCGGCAAGACCGACTACCACACCATGGGCGCCTGTTACGACGTGCTGCACGTCCTGCGCGCGGCGCGCGCCGCCGCCGGCGCAGGCGCCGTATCATAGACGCCATGGCTGCCGTGACGCCCGAACTCGCCCCGACTCCGGTTCAGACTCCGACTCCAGCGCCCGCGCCGCAGCCGCAGCCGCAGTATGCCGAGGCGCCGCTGTCCTACCGCCTCACGCGCCGTCTCACCGAGTACGCCCGCCTCACGCGGCTCGATCGCCCCATCGGCACCTGGCTGCTGTTGTGGCCGGCACTGTGGGCACTGTGGATCGCCGGCGATGGCCGGCCCAACGCGCGCGTGCTGCTCGTATTCGTGGCCGGAGTGTTCGTGATGCGCGCCGCAGGCTGCGTCATCAACGATTTCGCCGACCGCGACATCGACCCGCACGTGCGCCGCACGCGCGACCGCCCGCTCGCCGCGCGGCGCATGTCGCCCGCCGAGGCGCTGGTACTGTTCGCGCTGCTGATCGCCATCGCGCTCTACCTGGTGACGCGCCTCGACCCCTTCACGGTGAAACTCGCGTTCGTCGGCGCGCTCCTCACCGTGTCCTACCCGTTCGTCAAGCGTGTCTTCCCCATGCCGCAGCTCTATCTCGGCATCTCCTTCGGCGGCTGGAGCGTCCTCATGGCGTTTGCGGCGCAGAGCGGCACGTTGCCGCGCGTCGCCTTCGTGCTGTACATCGCCGCGGTCATCTGGGCGGCGATCTACGACACCATCTACGCCATGATCGATCGCGAGGACGACCTGAAGATCGGGGTGAAGTCGAGCGCCATCCTGTTCGCCGACATGGACCGTTTCCTGATCGGCGTGATGCAGGTGATGATGCTCTACGCGCTCGTCCTGGTCGGGCGCAACATGCACTACGGCAGCTGGTACCGGGGCGCAGTGCTCGCCGCTGCGGTGCTCTTCGTCTGGCAGCAGTGGCTCATCCGCAGGCGCGACCCCGGCGGTTGTCTGCGGGCCTTCGTCAACAACCAGTACGTGGGTCTCGTGGTGTTCGTCGGCATTCTGCTGGAGTACGTGTACGCCGAGTGAGCTCAGGGCGGCGTCCCGCAACCGACCGTTCCACGTGCGGTTCGGCTTTGCGTTGCGCGGCCTCGCGCACGCGCTGCGCACCCAGGCGAGTCTGAGGATCCAGGCGGCCGCGGCTGCCGTCGCGCTGCTCGCGCTCATCGCGCTGCGACCCGCGGCGCTGTGGTGGGCGCTGGTGCTGCTGGCCAGTGCCGCGGTGCTGGCGGCCGAGCTCCTCAACACCGCGATCGAGCAGCTCGCCGACGAGCTGCATCCGGCCGAGAGCCGCGGCATCCGCATCGTCAAGGACTGCGCCGCGGCCGGCGTGCTGATCGCCACGCTCGGCGCGGTCGCGACCGGGGTGGCGCTGCTGGTGCACCTGCTGCTGACGCACGGCACCTAGCACGCCACGCCGTCAGCCACCGGGCGCCGGCGCCTGTCGGTGGGTCGGCTGCCGCGCGCCCTTCTGTACAAAAAGCGACCAATTGTCGACTATGCT
>DATIZW010000017.1:0-9391 GCA_035516875.1 Steroidobacteraceae bacterium | reverse complement strand
CGCGGCAGCTCGGCGTGCAGCTGCTCGCACATGATGGCGAGGAATGCCGCGAGTCCGAGGTAGAGCGCACCGTATAAGAAGCGCGTTTCGGCAGGCACGCCGTAGTAGGCAGCCTCCTCGGGCGTGCGCATGCCGCGCCATGCCTTCATGACGTGCGGCAACGCGAGCAGCGCCATGAGGATGAGCAGCGGGCTCGGGCTGTAGAAGAAGACCACGACCAGGAGCGGCGCGCCGATCAGCCACAGGTTCGGTGAGATGGCGGCGGTGACACGGCCGCCGTCGAAGGGCGCGAGCGGGATCAGGTTGAAGAGGTTGAGGAAGAAGCCCGAGTAGGCGAGCGCGAGCAGCAGCGTGCTGTTGAGGTTGCGCGCGAGGTAGAAGCAGCCGAGTGCGCCGGCCGTGCCGGCGAGCGGTCCCGCGACACCAACGTACGCCTCGGTCTCCGCGTCGTGGGGCAGCTCCTTGAGCTCGACCCACGCGCCGACGAACGGGATGAAGGTCGGGAGCCCCACCGCGAGGCCGCGGCGACGGGCGGCGACGTAGTGCCCCATCTCGTGAATGAAGAGCAACGCCACGAACCCGACCGCGTACCACCAGCCGAACAGCCACGCATACACCGCCACCGACAGCAGCATGGTGCCGGCTGCCGGCAGCACCTTGCCGAGCTTGAGCGCCTTGAGCAGTATCAGCAGCAGCTTCACGTGGCTACAGCCTCACGTGTTGGCTACGCCTGGCGGCCGGCGCGCGCCTTCAGCCAGCGGGTGACGGCCGCGAAGACACCGACGGCGGCGACCATGATGACCTTGGCGAACTTCACGATGGCGGCAGCGAGCAGCGCGAGGAGCCCGAGCTTCTTTGCCGCCACGCCCGCGACCAGCGCCGCCAGGCCGTAAGCCGCGACCTTGTCGGTGGAAGCGTTGAAATCGTTGTAGCCCTTGCCGGGATTGAATGACACGGCGCTCAGCAGCTGCTGCGCCGCCGCCTTGTCCGCGTCCACCGTGGAGGCGCTGGTGATGAGATTGAGCGACAGGTAACCCTCGCGGCCGAGAAGGTAGGTGTTGTAGTTGACTGTCGGATCGGTGTCGACGCCGTCCTTGCGCCTGGCCTCCGCTGACCACACCAGCTGGTGCGTATCGGGCTCGTAGGCCGGCGGCTCGATCCAGCGCGTCACGACCAGCGCCGGTATGCCGGCTTTGACACGCTCGGCGTTCGCCGCCTCGGTGCCGTCCTTGAGCGACTCGAGCAGCTTGTCGGCGTTCCAGTGCCTCGCGTCATCGTCCTTGATGTACCCCGACGGCTGGTACATCACGGCGACGAACCAGACGCGGTGCTCGCCGCGCGGAACGATGAGACCCAGGAACCCGTCACTGCTGCGATTGCCTATGGCGCTCATGAGCGCAACGGCCTGCTGCCGCGGGATGAAGCCGAAATGCTCAGGCAGCGCCAGTGTCGCCTCATCGCGCAGCGGCACGCTCGTCGGCCCCACCACCAGCGCCGCGCGTGCGGCGCCCGCTGCCGTGCGCATCGCCTGCTGCTGCGCAGTGGTCGGCGTCTGCGCGCGGGCCTGCGCGCACGCGGCGAGCGCCACAGCCAGGGGCAGCATGCGCATCATCCGCAGCGCGCAGCCGTGGGACACGGAAACCTCCCTCGCTCTCACGCGACGCCCCCGGGGACGGGCGGCGTGCCGGGCAGAGCCTCGGCGCCGGCGCAAGCGCAGTCAATCTCACCGCCTCGCGCGCACGACACGCATCACACTCCGCGCCCGAGCTTGCTCTCGGGGCTGTCTCAGCAGGCCCCGCGGAACGCGTTCTGTCGCCACGCCTCGTAGACGACCAGCGCCACGGCGTTGGCGAGGTTGAGGCTGCGGTTGCCGGGTCGCATCGGGATGCTGAGCTGCCGCTCGCGCGGGACGCTCTCGAGCGCCTGCGCCGGCAGCCCCCGCGTCTCGGATCCGAAGAGCAGGGCATCGCCAGGCTCGAAGCTCGCGGCACTGTAGGCACGCGGGCCGCCGGTCTCGACGCTGAAGAGCCGCGCGCCCGCGAGCGCCGCGAGGCACGCGCCGAGATTCTCATGCACCTGCACGGTGGCGATCTCCCCGTAGTCCAGCCCGGCGCGGCGCACCGCCTTGCGCGTCAGCTCGAACCCGAGCGGCCTCACCAGATGCAGCACGCTGCCGCAGTTGGCGCAGAGACGAATGACGTTGCCGGTGTTCGGCGGGATCTCGGGCTGCAGGAGCACTACGTGGAACATGAATCGAGCTCGGGCGCTGCGTGCGGGTGTGTCGCGAGGCGTGTGCGATAATGCCCGCCATGGCGAGCCGCACACCACACGTACCCGCGGGGCATGCGCCGGCCGCCCCGGGCGAGGGGGCGCTGACGCTCTCTTTCTGCGGCCTCGACTTCGCCTCGCCGATCGTGCTCCTCTCGGGTTGCGTCGGCTTCGGTGAGGAATACACGCGCATCGAGGGGTTCTCGAACCGCGACGTCGGCGCCGTCGTCCTCAAGGGCACCACCGCCAAGCCGCGCCTCGGCAACCCGCCGCACCGTGTTTACGAGACCCCGGCCGGGATGCTGAATGCCATCGGGCTGCAGAACCCGGGCGTCGACTACGTGGTGCACAGCATTCTCCCGCAGCTCGACTTCGGCGAGACGCGCTTCATCGCCAACGTCTGCGGCTCGACGATCGAGGAGTACGTCGAGGTGGCGCACCGCTTCGATCAGTCGCCAATCGATGCGCTCGAGATCAACATCTCCTGTCCGAACGTCAAGGAAGGCGGCGTCGCCTTCGGCAACTACCCCGAGATGTCGGCGCAGGTGGTGGCCGCCTGCCGCCGTGTGACGCAAAAGCCGCTGATCACCAAGCTCTCGCCCAATCAGACCGACATCCGCGAGAACGCGCGCCGCTGCATCGAGGCCGGCACGGACGCGCTCGCGGTGATGAATACCGTCACCGGCATGGCGATCGACGTGCAGACGCGCCGGCCGGTGATCGGTAACGTCCAGGCCGGTCTCTCGGGACCTGCGATCAAGCCGATCGCGCTGCTCAGGGTCCATCAGGTGTACGAGGTTGCCCGGGCGCACGGCGTCCCGATCATCGGCCAGGGGGGCATCACCACCGCGAACGATGCGCTCGAGTTCATCATTGCGGGCGCCACCGCGGTCGGCATCGGCACGGCGCTGTTCTACGAGCCGCTCGTCTGCCGGGCGGTCAACGAAGGCGTCGCCGAGTATCTGCGCGCTCACGGCTTCGCGAGCGTCACGCAGCTCACCGGCACGCTGCGCACCACCGACGAGACGCAGGACTGCGCGGTCTCGGGCTGACTAACGCTCGCCTCGAAGGAGTCCGCATGACCCAAGCTGTTGCGGCGGGCCTCGCCTGCAGACTGGCGGCCCGGCCACGCCTGGCGCTCTTTGCGCTGCTCGCGGCGTGCGCCGGCGGCAGCGCTTCCGCACAGGACACCGCCGCCGCTCTGCCACGGGTGCAGATGCCCCTCACGTCGACCGAGCAGGTGCGCGGCAGCGCGGCAGCGCCCCTCACCCTGGTCGAGTTCACCGACTACCAGTGCCCCTACTGCCGGCGCTTCCAGGCGGAGGTGTGGCCGCGCATCAGGCACGACTACGTCGACACCGGCAAGGTCCGCTTCATCGTGCGCGACCTGCCGCTGCCGTTTCACGCCGGGGCGAAGCCGGCGGCCGAGGCGGCGCATTGTGCCGCGGAGCAGGGCAAGTTCTGGCCCATGCACGATGCCCTTCTCGCCAAGGGCTCGGACTTGAGTGCCCAGGGCATCGAGCAGCACGCCCGCGCGCTCAAGCTCGACGTCAACCGCTTCGACACCTGCGTGGCCTCGGGGAAGTACGCGGCGGCGATCGGGCACAATGCCACCGAGGCCGATGCGCTCGGCCTGCGCGGGACGCCGTCGTTCATCATCGGCCGGGTGCAGCAGGGCCAGCTCAGCGGCTGGGCGGTCGAGGGGGCGCTGCCTTACGAAGACTTCGACGCACTGCTCAGGCAGGCGCTCGCTGGCAGCTGAGGCACGCGGCTCGGCACCTAGATCAGCCGCTGCTGGCCGCCGCCGTCCGCCGCCGCCTGCGGCGGCTGCCGCTCGAAGCGCAGCGGCGTCGGCACCGTCGCGACGAAACGGACCTCCAGCGCCCGGAAGCGCTCGAGGATGCGCAGGTTGATGCTCTGCTGCGCATCGGCATACACGCTGAACTCGGGACGCAGCACGAAGTACACCACCTCGAACTGCAGCGCCTTGTCGGTACAGCGCAGCAGGTGGCAACGGTCGAAGCGCGTCTCGGGCGTGCCCTCGACGATCTCGCGCACCGCGCGCGGCACGGCGGCGAGTGCCGCGACCGGCGTCTCGTAGTGCACGTCGAGCACGAACAGCGCCCGCCGCTCGCGCAGCCGTCCGAAGTTGCGCACGCGTGCCTTGAGGAGGTCGCCGTTGGAGATGATGATCTCCTCGCCCGAGATGCTGCGCAGCCGGGTGCTCTTCACACCGATGTGCTCCACCGACCCCTGCACGTCGTCGACGGTGAGGAAATCGCCGAGTCCGAAGGGCTTGTCCAGCGCGATCGAGAGTGAGGCGAGCAGGTCCGCGAGCACCGTCTGCACCGCGAGCGCGAGCGCAATGCCGCCGATCCCGAGGCCGGCGAGCAGCGGCTGGATCTGCACTCCGAGGCTGTCGAGGGCGAACAGAATCGCCATGCCCCAGACGAGGATCCCCGTGGCGAAGAGGATCACCTCCATCGAGCTCTTGAGGAGCGTGTCGGGCCCGGTCGAGCGCTGGCGACGCAGGTCGATCGCGTGGCGCACCCCCGTCATGACCCAGATCGCGACCTGCATCCAGAACACCACGATCAGCACCACCGACAGCCAGCGCTCGATGCGCGGCGGAAAGGCGAGGTCGCGCGAGGCGAGCCAGACGGCGAGGCCCCAGATGAAGAGCGGATGGGTGTGCGTGACCCAGGACGCCGCGAGATCGAGCCAGAAATAACCGGCGGTGGTCGGCGGCAGGCGGCGACGCTGGCGGGCGATGAAGCGCTTGACGAGCGGCAGCACCGTGAAGGTGATGAGGAAAATGACGAGCGCGACCGTCCACTCGGCAAGCTCGTTGCCGAGGAACTCGGTGTGCCACAGATCGCCCCAGCCCGGCATCGCTCCCCCCGCGGCTCCGCGGAGCTGAAACTTACCGGGTTCTCGCGCGCGCGACTACGCGTCCTCGCCGCGCCGCCCGCCGTTCATGCCGAGCTCCTTGAGCTTGCGGGTGAGGGTGTTGCGTCCCCATCCGAGAAGCTTGGCCGCATCCTGGCGGTGTCCCTGGGTGCGTCGCAGCGCGGCGCGGATCAGCACGCGCTCGAACTGGGGTTGCGCGGTATCGAGCAGCGGCGGATGCCCGAGGAGCGCGTGACGCTCGGCCCAGCCGGCGAGCGCCACGGCCCAGTCGGCCTCTCGGGCCGGCGTGGCCGCCTCAGCGGCAAGCTCGGGTGGCAGGTCGGCGAGATGCACTTCGCTCCCGGGCGCGAGCACCGACAGCCGCCGGCAGAGGTTGACGAGCTCGCGCACGTTGCCCGGCCACTCGTAGGCCGTGAGGCGCGCGAGCGCATCGGGCGCGAGTGCCTTGGGCTCGACGCCGAGCTCGTGTGCGGCCACCACCATGTAGTGTGTGAGCAGTGCCGGGATGTCCTCGCCGCGCGCGCGCAGCGGCGGCAGCTCGATGCGGATCACGTTGAGGCGGTGGTAGAGGTCCTCGCGGAACAGCCCGCGCGTCACGCGCTCCTGCAGGTTCTGGTTGGTCGCGGCGATGACGCGCACGTCGACGCGGATCGGCGTCTGGCCGCCGACGCGGTAGAACTCCCCCTCGGCCAGCACCCGCAGGAGCCGCGTCTGCAGCGGCATCGACATGTCGCCGATCTCGTCGAGAAACAGCGTGCCGCCGTCGGCCTGCTCGAAGCGCCCGCGGCGCAGCGTGTCCGCGCCGGTAAAGGCGCCGCGCTCGTGGCCGAACATCTCCGACTCGAGGAGGTCCGCAGGGATGGCCGCGGTGTTGAGGGCAATGAACGGCCGTCCCGAGCGCGGGCTGTGCTCGTGCAGCGCGCGCGCCACCAGCTCCTTGCCGGTGCCCGACTCGCCCGTGATCAGCACCGTCACCGACGAGCGCGCGAGTCGCCCGATGGCGCGAAACACCTGTTGCATCGCGGGCGCCCGGCCGAGGAGCTCGGGTATCCTCGGAGCGCCGCTGGCATCGACGCCGCCGGCGAGCGAGCCGCTCGCCGCGCGCCGCACCAGTGCCACCGCCTGGTCGATGTCGAAGGGCTTCGGCAGGTACTCGAAGGCGCCACCCTCGTACGCCGAGACCGCGCTGCCGAGGTCCGAGTGCGCCGTCATGACGATCACCGGCAGCGCCGGCCGTGCGTCGCGGATACGGCGCAGGAGCTCGAGCCCCGAGGCACCCGGCATGCGGATGTCGGTGATCAGCACGTCCGGCGGGCTGTCGCGGCGCAGCGCATCGAGCGCGGGCTCCGCCGCCTCGAAGGCGCGTGGCGCCATGCCATCGTTACGCAGTGCCCGCTCGAGCACCCAGCGAATGGAAGCATCGTCATCGACGAGCCAGACCTTGAGCGCGCTGCCGTTCATGTTGCCTCTCCGAGGGGCAGCAGCAGCGTGAACACCGTGCGCCCCAGCTCACTTTCGAATTCGATGATGCCGCCGTTGCGCGTCACCAGCTCCTGGGCCACCGCCAGCCCGAGGCCCGTGCCGTTCGCACGTCCCGTGACCAGCGGATAGAAGATCGAGGCGCGCAGATGCGCCGGCACGCCGGGACCTGAGTCCTCGACCTGCACGCTCGCCACCAGGCGGTGTGCGACGCTGCCGATGCTGACGTTCGAGCGCGCGCGCGTGCGCAACACGATGCGCCCGCGATCGCCCTGCGCCTGCAGTGCGTTGCGCGCGACGTTGAGCAGCGCCTGGATCAGCTGATGGCGATCGAGCATCGCGTTCGGCAGGCTCGGATCGTAGTCGCGCTCGATCAGCAGCGTCGGCGCGGCTTCGGCGCGCACGAGGTGATAGACGTGCTCGCAGATCTCGTGCACGTTGAGCGAGCTCTTGCTCGGGGCGCGCGTCGGGCTCGCCATCGAGTCGACCAGCGCGGTGAGGCGGTCCGCCTCGCCGATGATCACCTGCGTGTACTCCCGCAGCGCCGCCGCCGGCAGCTCGCGCTCGAGCAGCTGTGCGGCGCCGCGCAGTCCGCCGAGCGGGTTTTTGATCTCGTGGGCGAGCTGGCGCACCATGAGACGCGTGCCGTCGAGCCGCGCGAGCAGGTCGTTCTCGCGCGAGATGCGCTGGCGCTGCGTGGTATCGGCGAGCTCGAGCAGCAGGTGCCTTCCGGTGAGGGCGCTCATCGGCGTAATGGTGATGTCGAGGGTGCGCACCTCGCGCGGCGCGCCGGCCGGGCGCACCGCGAGCTCACGGTCGGCGATGCCCTCGCCGCTCGTCAACGCCCGACGCAGGCTCCTGCCCAAGCCCTCGGGCTCGTGCAGCAGATCGCTGAAGGGGCGGCCGCGCGCCATCTTGAGACTGAAGGCGAGCAGGTCCTGCGCCGCGACGTTGGCGTACACCGGGCAAAGCTGCGCATCGAGCATCACGATGCCGGTGGAGAGCGCATCGAGCAGGTCCGCCGGATCGAAATGGGCGAGCGCCGATGGGCTTGCCTGCTCAACGGCCATGGCGCCCCCGCGGCGCGGCGGCCAGGAGACGCGCGCCGCTGCGGCGCGCGCCGCACCTCAGCGCGGCGCAACCACGCGGTTGTTCGGGTTGTTGGAGTTGAGGATCGAGTTCTGCTGAACGGTGTAGGTGATGCCGGGGGTCTGGCACAGCACCCGGCCGTCGCTCGAACGCACCAGCGCCTGGAGCGTGTGCTGCCCACGCTCGACCGGCGCGAGATTGAACTGGGCACCCGTCGGCTGGCCGTTGTTGAGCGACGCTCCGTCGAGCGTCACGTAGACCCGATCGCCCGGACGCAGCTGCGGGTCGGTCTGCACGACGATGGTGAGGGAGTCGACGTTGGCGAGCTCCGCGTCCGCACCGGGCTGCACGATGGCGCAGCCCTGGTAAGGCTGCGTTGACGTTGCCGCCGGCTCCGCGCTCGGCGCCGCCGGGGCGGGGGCGGGCTGCGCCTTGTAGGTCTGGGCCGTCTGCACGCGGATCTTCTCCGCGTTGGCGTGCGGTTGGTCGCTGTAATGGACCACGCCGTTCTCGTCGGTCCATTTGTAAACCGTCTGCGCCAAGGCCAGCGTGCAGCCGAGCAACATTAAGGTAAAAGCCGTGGTGCGCATCAGCATCGAGCATAGCGCTGCGCGCGGCGCACGACAAAAGCGGGTGACGGCATGGGCCTGCCGCCACCCGCACCCCTTTCCCCGTCCCTCCCGCGTGCCGGCCACGGCAGCGGCCGGTCGCAGCGGTCGGCGGCGGGGAGCTCCTGCGTCTCATCGCATCAGCAGCTGTAGTACATCTCCAGCTCCACCGGGTGCGTCGACATGCGAAAGCGCGTGATCTCCTGGAGCTTGAGCCCCATGTAGGCATCGATCACGTCGTTGGTGAAGACGCCCCCACGTGTCAGGAACTCGCGATCCTTGTCGAGATACTCGAGCGCCATGTCGAGCGAGTGGCACACGGTGGGGATGTGCTTCGCCTCCTCGGGCTCGAGGTCGTAGAGATCCTTGTCCGAGGGGTCCCCGGGGTGGATCTTGTTCTGAATGCCGTCGAGCCCCGCGAGCATCATCGCCGCAAAGGCGAAGTACGGGTTGGCGCCGCCGTCGGGGAAGCGCACCTCGATGCGCCGCGCCTTGGGGTTCGACACCCACGGGATGCGGATCGAGGCGGAGCGGTTGCGCGCCGAGTAGGCGAGCAGCACCGGCGCCTCGAACCCGGGCACCAGGCGCTTGTAGCTGTTGGTGCCGGGGTTGGTGAAGGCATTGAGCGCGCGCGCATGCTTGATGATGCCGCCGATGTAATAGAGCGCCAGATCGGAAAGCCCCCCGTACTTGTCGCCGGAGAACAGCGCCCGCCCTTCCTTCTGCAGCGACTGGTGCACGTGCATGCCGCTGCCGTTGTCGCCCACCAGGGGCTTCGGCATGAAGGTGGCGGTCTTGCCGTAGCCGTGCGCCACGTTCTGCACGGCGTACTTGAGGATCTGCACCTGGTCGGCCTTGGTGACGAGGCCACCTGCGGCGATGCCGATCTCGGCCTGTCCGGCGGTGGCCACCTCGTGATGGTGCACCTCGACCTTGAGCCCCATCTCCTCGCACGCGAGGCACATCGCCGAGCGGATGTCCTGGAAGGCATCGACCGGCGGCACCGGGAAGTAGCCGCCCTTGATGCCGGGGCGGTG
>DATIZW010000016.1:0-5109 GCA_035516875.1 Steroidobacteraceae bacterium | reverse complement strand
CCGCCCGGCGCCGGCGCACAAGTTCGTCTGGTGGTCGGCCCGACCCCGATCCCGCAAGGCAATGCCCGTGCCGCGGGCGACCTCACCGCCGTCAACGAGAAGCTCGCCTTCGCCCTCGCGGTCGAGTCCGCCCCACCCTATGGAGTGCCACGCGGCGCGCTCGTGGCGATTGCGCCGGTGCGGGCCGGGCAGATCACCCGCAATCGCGTCGCGTTCGCCGACTTCGTTCCCAACGGCTGGTCGGCCTGGCCCAACACCTCCCATCACGTCGACGTCCTCGAGCGCGGGCCGCGGCAGGTGCGCATCCGCACCGTGCGCAACTACGGCGAGGCGACCATTACGACGCTCTACACCCTGAGGGCCGGCTCCGACCGCATCGCCATCAGCACCACTATGAGCAACGGCGGCAAGCGCGCCCTCACTGGCCTGCTGTCGGGCCTGACACTCTGGCCCAACAGCGGGTTCCTGTTTGCGGTACCCGGCCTCGCCGCGGTGAGCGAGGGCAAGGCTGACGGCGCGCTGTCCGATCGCGTGGTTGCCTATGATGCTGACTGGACGGTGACGCTGCACGCTCCCTATCTCGATCACGTCACCTCGGGTTCGCGCGACTTGCTGCGACTGCACACACTCCGGCCCGGCGAGAGCCGTAGCTTCAACGGCTGGCTGCAGGTCGGATCGAGCGGCGATCTCGCCCCGGTCGTGGCGGCCGAGATCGCACAGCGCAAGCTGCTCTCGGGCAGCGTCCACGGCACCGTCCTCGGCCGCGACGGTGCGCCGCTCGCGCAACCGGTGGTCGTGATCGAGAAGGACGGCCAGCCTTACGCGTGGGTGCTGGGGCACGATGGCAGTTACCGCCTCACTCTGCCGGCAGGGACTTACACGCTCTACGCCACCGGCTGGAACTACTCCCGCAGTCCCGCGCAGCCGGTGACGGTGGCGGCGGGGAGCGAGCAGGCGTGCGGCTTCCGCGATCTCGACGGTGCCGGGCGACTCGAGTTCGAAGTCGTCGACGCCCGCAGTGGCGCGCCGCTCGATGCGCGCATCGCGATCGCCCAGGGTGTGCGACCGTTTCCCGCGTTTCTCGGCCGCGGAACCATCTTCACCGAGCTGGCACGCCACGGGCACGCCGAGCTCTCGAGCGCCCCGGGTGATTATGTGTTCCGGGTCTCGTCCGGTGGCGGGTTTCTCGCGGCGGACGGCGAGGCGCGGGTGCATGTCGAGACCGGCAAGCTCAGCAAGACCCGCGTCACGATCACCCGCTGGTTCGATCCGCGCGCGCGGGGTTGGTACGCGGCTGACCTGCATCATCACGCCGATCAGGCCGAGGCCGTCACACCCCCCGAGGACCTGGCGCGCTCGCAGCTCGCTGCCGGGCTCGACCTGCTGTTCGTGAGCGATCACGACTCCACCGCCAATCATGCGGCGCTGCGCGCCATCGCAGCCGCGCGCGCCATGCCCTTCATCGCCGGCATCGAGCTGTCCCCCTCATGGGGTCATTTCAATGCCTATCCGCTCACCCCGGGAGCAACTCCTGCCATCGATACCAGCGCTGCGAGCGTCGACATGATTCTGCGCGAAGCGCGCCGCGAGGGCGCGAGCGTGGTGCAGGTGAATCACCCGTTCGTCTCCTATGGCTACTTCTCCAGCCTCGAGGCGGGCGCCGCCCCCGGCGGCTTCGATCCCGCATTCGACCTGATCGAGATCAACGCGCGCGCAAGCGGCGATGATCAGAAGGTGCTCTCGAGGGCGTGGGCATTCTGGAACACCGGCGCACACTATTACCTGAGCGCGGGCAGCGACACGCATGATGTGTGGAGCGAAGAATCCGGGCGGGTGCGCGCCTACGTGCACCCTGACGGCCCGCTCGGCACGCAGAGCTTCGTCGCCGCGCTCAAGGCCGGCCACGCCTACGTGACCTACGGACCGCTGATCTTTCCGACCGTGATGTTCGGCACCGCTGTCACGAGCACTGCTGAGAAGCCGCTGTCGGCAGCATTCGCCATCGCCTCCGTCGCCGGGCTCAAGCAAGTGGAGCTCGTGGGCGGCGGTGCAGTGCAGTTCGTGAGAACGTTTCCCGACGCGCCGCGCGAGGAACAGGTGAGCTTCGCCTTGCCGCCGGAGCGTAGCTGGTACGCGCTCATCGTCGAGGATCAACGCGGCCGACGGGCCTACACCGACCCGATCTGGGTATCCGCGCCGGGCGCTCCGATCCGGCAGGAGGCGCCGCGGCCGTGACGCGTGGCACGTCAAGGGCGCTGCGCTACGCGCAGGTGCGCACCATCGCACTGCTGTTCGGCGGCTATGCGGCGTGTTATTACTGTCGCGCGGACCTCTCGGTGGCCACGCCGCTGCTGGTCGAGGAGCTCGGCCGGCACGGCGTCCCCCACGGCGAGGCGATCATCCGCATCGGCACCATCAGCTCCCTCGGCGTACTCGCCTATGCACTGGGCAAGCTGTTCCTGACCGGGCTCGGCGACTACTGGGGCGGGCGGCGTAACTTTGTCATCGGCGTCGGCGGCGCCATGAGCTTCACGCTGCTGTTCGCCGCCGGCGGCACCTTCCCGATTTTCACGCTGGCGTGGCTCGGCAATCGCCTGACGCAATCGCTCGGCTGGGCGGGACTCATCAAGGTCTCATCCAAGTGGTTCAACTACTCCGCGTACGGCACGATCATCGGCATCCTCAGCATCAGTTATCTGGTGGGCGATGCGCTGGCGCGACAGCAGATGGGCGTGCTCATTGCGCGCGGCTACGGTTGGCGCTCGCTGTTCGTGTTCGCGGCGCTCGTGGCCGGGGGCATGCTGCTCGCCAACCTCCTGTGGCTGCGCGAGTCGCGCACCGAGGAAGGTCATGCCGAGGCCACCCCCAACCCGCTCAACCTGTTTGCCGCGAGCGAGTCCCCGCCGGCGAGTCTCAAGGCACTGCTGCTGCCGCTGCTGCGCAGCCGGGCGTTCCTGCTCGTTTGCCTGCTGTCCTTCGCCTGCACAATAATCCGCGAGACCTTCAATACCTGGACGCCCGTGTACCTGCGCGATCATCTCGGCTACAGCATGAGTGACTCGGCCACCTTGAGCGCAATTTTCCCGGGCGTCGGGGTGATATCGGTGCTGCTCGCAGGCTGGCTGAGCGATCGGCTCGGTCTGAACGGGCGGGTGCTGCTGCTGTTCCTCGGCCTCGCTGCCACTGTCGGCGCCCTCCTGGCACTCATGTCGGTAAGAGCGGGCGGCACTCATTCGCTGCTCCCGCTCGCCACCATCGGTCTGGTCGCCTTCTGCCTGCTCGGACCCTATTCGTACCTCGGTGGCGCGTTTGCGCTGGACTTCGGCGGCAAACAGGCGAGCGCCGTCTCTTCGGGCATCATCGATGGCATCGGCTATCTCGGAGGTGTGCTCGCAGGCGACAGCGTGGCGCGACTCGCGGTGGCCTTCGGCTGGGACGGCGTGTTCGTCACACTGGCTGCGGTCAGCGCCGCGGCAACCGGCTGCGCCGGCCGCCTGTACTTCCTCAACAGCCGTGCCGTGACACAGGCAGTGCATGTCTGACCCGGGCGCAGCGACCCGCGTGACGGCAGCGCCGGACGCGCTCACCATCGAGTGGGCCGAGGGCGGCGCGAGCGAATTTGCCAGCCTCTGGCTGCGCGACAATCGGCCCGAGGATCGCGATGCGCATAGCGGCCAACGGCTCATCGACATCGCGGATCTGCCGGAGCGACCGCGCATCCGCTCGGCCGTGAGACACGACGGGACGGTACGCATCGAGTGGGAGGGTGAATCGCAGGCAGCCTCGTACGACCTCGCCTGGCTCGCGTCCCACGCCCACGGCCGCAGCTCGAAGCGGCCGGAGCAGCAGGCGCGGCTGTGGCCCGAGGGAGTAGCGCTCGATGCCGGCCGCGACTTCGCCTGGCAGCGTCTCGCGGAGCTGCGCGCGAGCCCGTCCGCACGGCTCGCGTGGCTCACACGGCTGCTGCAGGACGGCCTCGCGTTCCTGCGTGACGTGCCAGCGACCGAAGCGGCGATCCTCGAAGTGATGCCACTGATCGGGCGCGTGCTCGAGACCAACTACGGACTCACTTTCGACGTGCGCTCGGTGCCGCAGCCCGAGAACCTCGCTTACTCCGATCTCGGGCTCGGCCTGCACACCGACAATCCCTACCGCGAGCCGGTGCCGGGCTTTCAGGCGCTGCATGCGCTGCTCCCCTCGAGCGAAGGCGGCGAAAGCCTGTTCGCCGATGGCTTCGCGCTGGCCGAGCACCTGCGGGTCAATGCGCCGGATGCCTTCGCGGAATTGACCCGCACGCCAGTGCCGTTTCTTTACCGCTCCCGCGATGCGGAGCTCTACGCCGAGCGGCCCCTGATCCAGCTATCCGCGAGCGGCGCCGTGAGCGCGATACACTACAACAGCCGCTCGATCGCGCCGCTCGACATCCCGCCGGGCGAGGCGCCGCGCTTCTACACCGCCTACCGGCGCTTTGCTCTCCTGATGCGCGATGCGCGCTTCCAGCTGCGCACGCGACTCGGTGACGGCACGCTGGTGGTATTCGACAACCAGCGCACGCTGCACGGCCGCACCGCCTTCTCCTCCGCCCGCTACCCACGCCATCTGCGCGGCTGTTACCTGAGCCGCGACAGCGTCTTCAGCGCGGCAGCGCTGCTGCGGCGCCAGCTCACCGCGACGGCCGCATGAGTCTCGTCGCCGACATCCTGGCGATCTACCAGGCGCGTGGTGCGCAAGCCTATTTCGGCGAGCGCGTTTCGATGACCGAGCACGGGCTGCAGGCGGCGCATTTCGCCCGAGCCGAGCGGGCGCCGGAGACATTGGTGCTCGCGGCGTTGCTGCACGACATCGGCCACCTGCTCGATGAGGTCCCGGACGACCTCGAGGACTGGACGCTCGATGCGCATCACGAGGTGATCGGTGCGCGCTGGCTGGCCAGACACTTCGACGCCAGCGTCTGCGAGCCCGTACGTCTGCACGTCCCCGCCAAGCGCTACCTGTGTGCCACCGATGCCGGCTACTTCACGCAACTGAGCCCGGCTTCGGTACACACGCTGAAGCTGCAAGGCGGCCCGATGACGCCGCGTGAAGTCGCGCAGTTCGAGGCGCAGCCGT
>DATIZW010000015.1:0-14513 GCA_035516875.1 Steroidobacteraceae bacterium | reverse complement strand
GCGCCTTTGGCTGCGCTGTAGAGCGCAGTGTTCGGATAGCCGCGTTCGGCCACCGGCGAGGTCATGTTGATGATGGCCGTGGCGCGGTGCGGCTTGAGGTAGGTGAGTAACGCCTGAGTGCCCCAGATCGCGCCCTTTACGCCGACGCCGAGCATCTGATCGGCGACGGCTTCCGTCACCGCGGCAACGGGCTCGTAGCGCAGCAGCATCGCGTTGTTGATGACGGCATCGAGACCTGAGTGATCGCTGGCGAAGCGGCCGGCCGCCTCGAGCAACGCCGCACGGTTCGCGGCATCGGCGCCATAGGCAGAGGCTTTGCCACCGGCGGCGCGGATCTGTTCCGCTGCTGCAGCGCACGCTGTGGCATCGATATCGACCAGGCCGACGCTCACGCCGTGCTGCGCGAGCCGCACGGCCATCGCACGCCCGAGCCCGCGGCCGGCACCGGTGATCAGCACTGCTTGCTCGGAAAGCTCGGCAATCGGTAACACGGTGCCTCTCCCTCGCGACAGCCTCCCGTACTGCGCCGCCGAACACAAGAGCCCTTTATTCCTGCACGAAAGTGGCGCTTCGGGACCGGGGAAGGTGCCCGGTCGGTCGGTGCAGGGGTTGACCTGCGGCCCGGAAGCGCGCGGGATGGTGGCAACCACGAGGGGGTGACGGGCGGTGCCGCGTCGGTACGGTGACACCGTTCCGGCCCACACCGCTGATGGCAGGCCGGCCGCAGTTGCGGGGAAGCGAATGAACGGGCAGGGGGACACGTTCGACTACATTGTCGTCGGCGCGGGCACCGCGGGTTGCGTGCTCGCCAGCCGGCTTTCGGAAGACCGCAACACGCGCGTGGCGCTGATCGAAGCCGGCCCGCGGGATCGGCATCCCCTCATCCACATACCGGCGACCGTCGCGGCGGCCATCGCGCGGCCCACCCTGAACTGGCGGTTCTCGACAGTGCCGCAACCGCAGCTTGCGGGCCGTTCGATCCCGATTCCGCGCGGGCGCGTGGTGGGCGGGTCTGGCTCGATCAACGGCATGGTCTATTTCCGCGGCCACCCGAGCGACTTCGATGACTGGGCGGCGGCGGGAAATCCCGGCTGGAGCTATCGGGAGGTGCTGCCCTATTTTCTGCGATCGGAAAACAACGACGCGTATCCGGACTCCGTCTACCACGGCCGTGGCGGCCCGATGAACGTCACGCACATCAAGCGGCCGAATCCCATGACGCCGGCCTTTCTCGAAGCGATGCACGCATTGGGGTTCAAGCCCACCAGCGACTTCAATGGCCCGACTTCCGAAGGCTATGGGCCGCGACAGGGAACGATTCTCAACGGCCGCCGCGTGTCGACGGCCACTGCGTACCTGTGGCCGGCGAGCCATCGCAGCAACCTGACGATACTGCCCAACACCCGTGTGCTCGAGATCCGCATCGAGAGTCACCGTGCCGTGGGCGTGAGCGTGGTGGGCAAAGCCGGCAAGGCGCAACTCACCGCGCGGCGCGAAGTCATTCTCTGCGCCGGCGCGATCCTCTCGCCGCACCTGCTGATGCTCTCCGGCATCGGCGATCATGACGAGCTGCACGCGGCCGGCATCGGCGTCAAGCAGCACCTGCCCGGAGTCGGTGCGAACTATCACGATCATCTGGCGGTGGCCGTGCTGATGGAGATGAAAAACTCCGAGTCCTACGGCATCTCCTGGCGCGCCGCGCCGCGCGATGTCGCGAACCTCCTCGAGTACGCGCTGTTTCGCACCGGGCCGCTCGCCAGCAACGTGTTCGAGGCGACCGGCTTTGTCCGTACGCTCCCCGAGCTGTCACGGCCCGATGTGCAGGTGGTGTTCCAGGCAGCCCGGCGCAACCGCAACACCTTTCCCTTCCCCCTCGGGCATGGCTTTGCCATCAGCGTCGTGGGTATCTACCCGAAGAGCCGCGGGCGGGTGCGGCTCGCCAGCAGCGATCCTCTGGCGGCACCGCTCGTGGACCCGCAGCTGCTGAGCGATCCGGACGACCTGGCGACGATGCTGCGTGGCCTGAAGATCGGCCGCCAGGTGACGCGCGCCGCCCCGTTCGCCCGCTACCGGGCCATCGAGGTGCAGCCGGGCCCGGAGGTACAGGACGATGCGTCACTGGTCGGCTACATCCGCAAAGCCGCAGTGACGGTGCATCATCCCTGTGGCTCCTGTCGGATGGGCGCCGACGATAATGCGGTGGTCGACGAGAAGCTGTGCGTACGCGGGCTGCAAGCGCTGCGGGTCGCTGACGCTTCGGTGTTTCCGAGTGTCGTGGGGGGCAACACCAATGCCGCGGTGGTGATGATCGCGGAGAAGGTCGCGGACATGATCCGCGGTGTTGGCCCGCCGCCGAGCAGCGATCCGCGCCTCGCGCATTCGGCCTGATCCGCCTGGCATGAAGACACCAAGGGGTTGATTCCATGAGCCCGCAGCACATCAGGCACTGGCGGATCGGCGATGTCGAGCTCGCCCGCATCGTCGAGGTGAACGCCTTCGAGGACAACATCTCCATGCTGCTCAAGGACGAGACCGCCGAGTTCGTCAGGCAGCACGCCTGGCTGCAGCCGCACTTTGCCACGCCCGCGGGCCTCATGATGGTCTCTTTCCAGGCGTTCGTGCTGCGCTCGCGGGGGCGCCACGTGATGATCGACACCTGCATCGGCGCGGACCGCCAGCGCGAGTACGATGTGTTCTGCAACCTGCGGACGACGTTCCTCGAGGATCTGGCGGTGGCGGGATTTCCACACGAGAGCATCAGCGCGGTGCTGTGCACGCATCTGCATTTCGATCACGTCGGCTGGAACACCCGCCTGGTGAACGGCCGCTGGGTGCCCACCTTCCCGCAGGCGCGCTACCTGTTCGGCAAACAGGAATTCGACCACTGGGCTCACCTGCGGAAAACCGGCGGCTACCACAACGTCGAGCACCTGCATGACGCCGTCGATCCCATCGTGGCCGCCGGGCTGGTCGACTACATCGGCACGGATTATCAGCTGACCGACGAGGTGTCGCTGTTTCCCACACCCGGGCATACGCCCGGGCACGTGAGCGTCCTGATCCGCTCGCACGGCGAGGAGGCAGTCATCACCGGCGACCTGATGCATCACCCCATTCAGCTGGTCGAGCCGTCGCGCCATGCTAACTTCGACATGGACAAGGCGCAGGCGGCCCTCACCCGGCAGGCCTTCGTGGAGCGCTTCGCCAACTCGAAGGTGCTGGTGATCGGCAGCCACTTCCCTGATCCGACCTCCGGCTGGATCGTGCGCCACGGGCGGGGTTGGAAGCTGAGGATCGAATAGTGAGCGCAGGACACATGGGCGGCGGCGGGATCTGCATCAGCGACGCTGATCCCTTCAGTACCGCCGCGGTGCGCAACGCACGTGCGGTCGATGACGCCCTGCGCGAGCTTGCGCCTGCGGTGAAGCTGTCCCGGGAGAACATCACCCTCTTGACCCGCTACGAGCACGTCGCGGCGGGGTTGCGCGACTGGAAGACGTTCTCCTCGAGATCGCGCCCCTGGCATGATCCGAAGTCGGTACGGCCCGAGCTGCTGCTGACCGATGACCCGCCGAAGCATACGGCCGTGCGCGCGGTAATCGCCGAGGCGCTCGCGCCGAAGGCTCTGGCGAGCATGGGCGAGGCGTTTCGCGCGGACGCCGAGGCGCTCGTGCTGCGCCTCCGGGAAAAGAGTGGCACGCCGCTCGATGCGATGGCGGAGATCACGCGGCCCTTCGTCTACAAGGTACTGCCGGACCTGCTCGGCATTCCGCTCGCCGGCCGCGAGAACCTGTACGCCTTCGGCAACATGGTCTGGGCAACACTCGGTCCGGTGAACGAGCTGTTTCACGCGGCCATGAAGGACAGCGGTCCGGTCATCGATTGGGTGGAACGCTGCTGCAGTCGGGAAAATCTGACGCCGGGAAGCCTCGGGATGCAGATGTTCCTCGCCGCCGATCGCGGCGAGATCGGGCCGGACGAGGCCAAGCTCCTGGTCGGCATTCTCCTGTCGGCGGCCGCCGATACCACGGTAATGACGCTCGGCAATGCCATCCGGGCCTTCGCCCTGTTTCCGCAGCAGTATCAGCTCGTGCGCACCGAGCCGACGCTGGTGCGCGCGGCATTCGAAGAGAGCCTGCGCTGGGACTCGCCCTCGCGGCTCGCCGGACGCATCACGACAGAGGACGTTGAGATCGAGGGAGTGGTGATACCCAAGGGCGAGCGCTGCGGCCTGATGTTTGCCGCTGCCAACCGCGATCCGCGCAGATGGTCGCAGCCCGAGCGTTTCGACGTGCGCCGCGACAACCGCGGGCATCTCGGCTGGGGTCAGGGTATTCATGCCTGTGTGGGTCGGCTGCTGGCCGGGCTGGAGGCTGACGCGCTGCTTGGGGCTATCGCGCGCCACATCAGCTCCTTCGAGACGGCCGGTGAGCCGGAGCCCTGGATGACGGCCATCGGTCACGGTCCGGAGAGACTTCCGGTGCGATTCACGGTGCAGTGAGCCCTGGGGGAATGCCGATGAGCGTCGAAGGCAGGAGCGAAAGCGAGCAACTGGTGCTGCAATTCTTTGCCACACTCAGTGCCGGCGATCTGGAGGGTGTGCGACGCATGCTGCACGACGAGGCCACCTGGAAGCCGCAGATGCGCAGCGTGCCCGGCGCGGGCCTGCATCGCGGCCCCGGCGGAATCGTCGACGATTTCCTCAAGCCGATCCGCGGATTGTTTCGGCCCGGCGATCCGAAGATTCTGGTCGACACGATCGCCTCGCGGGGCGATTTCGTCATGATCGAGTCGCACAGCGGCGGTTGTCTCGCGGACGGCCGTCCCTATGAGAACCTGTACGCCTGGGCGGTGGAGGTCCGGGAGGGGAAGATCTACGCCCTGCGCGAGTACTTCGACAGTCACTACGTGATGCAGCTGACGGCGCCGGGGCCCAAATGAGCGAAACACTCTTCGACCTGCAGCGTCTCGAGCATCTGCAGCAGGTGATCGCGGACGATGTTGCCGCGGGGCGCTATTACGGCGCCGTGATTGCGGTGGCCCGCCGAGGACGCCTCGGGCTGCACGCGGCGATCGGTCAGGCGGATGCGGCGGGCCAGCAGCCGCTGCGTCTGGACTCGGTATTCAGCATCTTCTCGGTGACCAAGGCGCTCACCAACGTGCTGGTGCTGCGCTCGATCGAGCTCGGTCGCTTCGCCCTGACGACGCGGATCAGCGACCTGGTGCCGCAGTTCTCGGGCGGGGTGCGCAACGAAATCGCGATCCAGCATCTGCTCACGCACACCTCGGGGCTGCCGATCGTGTTCGCCATCAAGCCGGACATGTACATCGATCGGCTCGATGAAATGGTTGCGGCCGTCTGCGCCAACATCTTTCCGGCAGAGCCGCCCGGGCAGCGGGTGGCTTATGCGCCGCTGGCGAACCACGTATTGCTCGGGGAGGCGCTGCGGCGCACCGACCCCAGGCGCCGTTCCTATCGGGCGATCGTGCAGGAGGATCTGCTGGATCCACTGAAGATGCGCGATACCTCGGTGGGGCTGCGACGCGACCTGCGTCGCCGCCATGTCAAACCCGATCTGCGCGGTAACTTTCCGATCACGCATCCCGGGCACAGCAATCTCGGGCCGAATGGTGCGTTTGAGGAGGAGGATGCCGAGATGCCCTGGGTGGGCGTCGCTTCCACGGTCTCCGACATGTTGCGCTTCGCCGAGATGCTGCGCCGCCACGGAGAGCTCGACGGCGCACGGATTCTGTCACCGGCGACACTCGAGCTGGCGACCCGGAACTGGACCGGTGAGAAGCCGAACGAGCTGACCAGGGCGCGCTATGAGCAGCGCGGCTGGCGGCCGGAACCGGCCTACATGGGTCTCGGATTCGCGCTGCGGGGCACGGCGCTCTGTCATCATCTGTTCGGTACGCTGGCTTCGTCCGGAACTTTCGGCAACCATGGTGCCGGCAGCACGCTCTACTGGATCGATCCCGAGCGCGAGCTGTGCTTCGTCTGTCTGACCGCCGGCGTCATGGACAGTCTCGACAACATCGAGCGGTTCCAGCGCCTCTCGGATATCGCCATCTCTGCGGCAACCTAGTCTGGAGTCGCCGTGAAGATCTTCGGACCGGACAACCAGGAGCTGATCGCAATCTCGGCGATCGAGCGCGACGGCGCGGAACTCGTGCTGCGCGGCAAGATCTTCGGCACCTTGCCGATGAGCGCCCGCATACGGCCGGAGGAGGTGCGCCGCGGCCTGAAGCTCCTCGACTGGCGGACGGCCGCATTTGCGCTCAGCCTCCCGTGGCGCCGCGCGCGCCCGCCGAAGGGGCGGTGACGATTCATGCCGGAGGAGTTCCTGCCGCCAGAGCGCATCGGGTTCGTCGGGCTCGGAAACATGGGCGCACCGATGGCGAGACACCTGGCCGCGGCCGGGTACCAGGTAGTGGCCGCCGATGCGAGCCCTGCGGCGATCGAGCGCTTCGGCAGCTCGGTCCATTGCGAGCGCGCCCGCTCGCTGAGGGAGCTGGGTCGATCCTGTCGTCTGGTCATCACCATGCTGCCCGACGGCGCGGCGGTGCGGCAGGTGTTGCTTGGTGCGGATGCCGGTGCGGATGCCGTTGCCGCCAGTCTCGCGCCCGGCAGCGTGGTGCTCGACATGAGCTCGTCGGAGCCCGTCGGCACCCGCGCGCTTGCGTTGCAGCTGGCGGACGCCGCCATCGCTCTGGTCGATGCGCCGGTTTCAGGCGGCGTGAAGCGAGCCGTGGAAGGCACGCTCGCCATCATGGCGGGCGGCGATGAGGCCGCGATTGCGCGGTGCCGCCCGCTGCTCGCGAAGCTCGGGGAGGTGTTCGTGAGCGGCCCGTCGGGATCGGGCCATGCCGTCAAGGCGCTCAACAACTATCTGTCCGCGGTGGCCCTCGCGGCCACGGCGGAGGCGATGCTCGCCGGCGAGCGTTTCGGCATGGCGCCGGCGGTGATGCTCGAGATCCTCAATCACTCGACAGGGCGCAACAGTGCCACGGAGCAGAAGTACCCGGCCTTCGTCCTGCCGCGCACCTTCAATTCCGGTTTCGCCCTCGCGCTGATGGCAAAGGATTTGCGCATCGCGCTCGGCCTGGCCGAGTCGCTCGGCGCACCCAGGGTGTTGCTGAGCGAATGCAGCGCGCTCTGGGACCTCGCCGAGCAGCGGCTCGGATCGAGCGCCGACAACACCGAGATAGTGAAATACCTGGAGAAGTCGCAGGTCTCGAGTGCCGATGGCTGAATCGCCGCCTTACGAGCTCTACGCGATCCGCTACGCCACGGCGATGCGCAGCCGCGCGGAGTGCTTCGTCGGCAGCGAGCCGAACGAGGGCGCGGTGCGCATGGACTACTTCGTCTGGGTGGCCCGCAACGGCTCGCACACCGTGGTCATCGATACCGGATTCGATGCGCTGGCGGCGCGGCGCCGCGGACGGCAGCTGCTGTGCGAGCCGAGCGCGGGGTTGCGTCTGCTCGGCGTCGATTCCGCCCAGGTCGAACACGTCGTCATCACGCACCTGCACTACGATCACGCCGGCAACCTGGCGCACTTCCCGCGCGCACGCTTTCATCTTCAGGAGCGGGAGATGGCGTTCGCGACCGGCCGCTACATGGCTCAGCCTTTCTTTGCGCACGCCTATGACGTCGAGTGCGTGCTGTCGATGGTGCGTCTCGTGTACGGCGCGCAGGTGCAGTTCCACGACGGTGACGCCGAAATTGTTCCCGGAATCAGCGTGCATCACATCGGCGGCCATACTCTCGGGCTGCAGGTGGTGCGCGTCCACACCCGCATCGGCTGGATCGTGTTGGCCTCCGATGCCGCCCATTACCTGGCCAACATGACCACCGCCCGTCCCTTCCCGATCGTTGCCGATGTCATGCAGATGACCGCCGGCTGGGAGCGGATGAAAGTGCTCGCCAGTCGGCCGCAGTACATCGTTCCGGGTCACGATCCGCTCGTCATGGAGCGCTATTGCGAGCCGGAGCCGAGTCTGCGGGGGGTGGCCGTCAGGCTCGACGCCGAGCCCAAGGAACAAAGCGATGGAAAACCTCGAGCATAGGGTTGCCTTCATCACCGGCGCGGCGAGCGGCATCGGCCTGGGCATCGCCCGCGCCTGTGTCGCTGCCGGCATGAAGGTGGTCATGGCAGACGTTCGCGAGCAGCCCCTCGAGTCGGCAGCCACGGCTCTCGCGGCGAACGGCGGTGTCGTGCTGCCGTTGGTCCTGGACGTTGCGGATCGCGCCGGGTGGAGCAGCTGTGCCGAGCGTGTGCGGCGCGATTACGGTGGCGTAGACCTGCTGTGCAGCAACGCCGGAGTGAATTTTGTCGGCCCGACGCAGGAGGCGACCTATGAGGACTGGGACTTCGCCCTCGGTGTGAACCTCGGCGGAACGATCAACGCCGTGCGCACCTTCGTTCCCTCCATGATCGGCACGGGACGAGGTGGCCACATCGTCATTACCGCATCGGTCAGCGGACTGTTCAGCGGCGCGGGGGTTGGCGTATACGTGACGTCGAAGTTTGCACTCGTGGGACTGGCTGAATGCCTGCGCGCGGATCTCAAGGCGTGCGGCGTCGGAGTGTCGGTGCTCTGTCCCGGACCGGTAAAGTCGGAACTCTTCGAGAGCACGCAGCAGGTGCGGCCGGCGCGCTTCGCGGCCACCGGATCGAAGCCACTCCTGCCGCCCGGCGTGGCGCGTGCCGATACGCCTATATTTCAGACCGCCCCGACGGGCGCCGAGATCGGCGAGTACGTGCTGCGGGGCGTACGCAGAAACGACCTGTACATCCTCACGCATCCGGAGATACGTGCCGTGCTGCAGGCGCGCGCCGCTGCGCTGCTGGCCGCTCTTCCTGCCGAGACGGTCGGCGAGGAGCGCATCCAGGCGCAGTCGAGGCTGCTCGACGCATCGCTCTACGAGCCAGCAGCGAACGCCAGCACGCCGGCCTCGAGCTGACCTGCCGGCACTCCTGTAGCCACAGCGTCCCGGCAAAATTTGCCGGCGCCGGCATCAATTCCGGAAGTGGCATCGCGCGCAACATCCTCGCCCACACACCCTGGCATTGCGCCACCGGGACTGGAGGCCTGAGATGACTGTCACGCCGAGCTACGAGGGTTCCTGCTTTTGCGGATCGGTGCGCCTCGGAGTCAGCGGCGAGCCCGTTGCCATGGGCTTTTGCCACTGCGGTGCCTGCCGGCTCTGGTCAGCGAGTCCCGTCAACGCCTTCACGCTCTGGAAGACGGATGCCGTGCACATCACGCGCGGCGCCGAGCATATCGGGTCGTACAACAAGACCGCTCGCAGCTTCAGGAAATGGTGCACGCGCTGCGGCGGGCACCTCTACACCGAGCACCCGACACTTGGGCTGGTCGACGTGTACGCAGCCGTGATCGCCGATCTGCCGTTCACCGCCGCGCTGCACGTCAACTACCAGGAATCGGTGCTGCGGGTGCGCGACGGCCTGCCGAAGCTCCGCGACTTCCCCGAGGAGATGGGTGGGTCCGGTGCCCGCATCCCTGAGTGACGGCATTCGCTCATGCGTGCCACCTCACGAGCACTCGACCGGCTGCTGCGAGCGGTCGGCGATCCGATCCGCGACCTGCGCCACATCGGCGCGGGTCATCCGGAATTCCACCGCGCGCAGGCCCTGCGCGCCGGCGCCGGCGTGCTCGGCAAAGTCCCGCACGCATTCCCGGCAATCTCACAGGCGGTGGCCACGCTCGATGACGCGGAGCTGCCGGCAAGACTTCGCGCTCACCTGTCGGCGGCGCAAGCCTGGCTGGCGGGAAATCCGTGGCTCGCCGCCGAACGCTACGCGGGCGCGGTGCTGCGCTGGCCGCACGATTTGCTGGCGCTACGACTCGCCCAGTCGTGCTACTTCTTCCTCGGCGCGCACGAACAGTCGTGTCGCATTGCCGATCTCTGTGTCCGCTCCTCGAGCCAAAGTGGGCGCAGTTTCGGCTTCGTGCTCGCGATGGCATCGTTCGCCCACGCAGAGCACGGTGATGCCGCATACGCCGAATCGCTGGGACGTGCGGCGCTCGCCCGCGACCCGGCTTGTCCGCTCGGGGTGCACGCGGTCGCGCATGCCATTGCCGAATCGGGTCGTCACGACGTCGGCGCGCGCTGGATGCGCGCGCAGCGCGCGCACTGGGCCGGACACAGTCGCATGCGTACCCACAACGCCTGGCACCTCGCGATGTTCGACGCGAGTGACGGCCGTATCGAGTCGGCCATAAGCATTCTCGATACGTGCCTGTTGCCCGCCGCAGACCGCTGGCCACTCGATGCGTGCGACGCGGCCGGATTGCTGCTGCGCGTCGCCCGTGAAGGCGTCGATGCCGGTGGTCGCTGGCGGCGTCTGTCGGATGCCTTCGCGCGCATCTGGCAGCCGGGGTTCTGGCCGTACGTTGATCTGCACGCGGCGCTCGCGCACCTGGCCGCAGGCGAGTCCGCGCGGATCGAGGCTCTGGCCGGCGCCCTCACCCAGTGCTCGGGCGAGTCGAGCACTGCGGGTGCGCGCGCCCGTGAGGTCACGCTGCCTGCCCTGCGGGCGCTGTGCGACTGGGCTGCAGGGCGCTTTGCGGAAGCTGCGACGCGCTGGGCGACGCTCGAGGGGGTACTTGCCCTCGCCGGCGGCAGTCGCACGCAGCTCGAAGTCTTCGCCCGCATCGAGCACAACGCGCTGCACCCGCGGCGGCTGTCCGCGCCGATCACGCGGCCGCGGCAGCCTGCCTGCGCCACTTGGCCGGTGGAATCCCGTACTCTCTCTTGAAGGCGCGATTGAAGGCGGCCTCGGACTCGTAGCCGACGTCGGTTGCCACCTGCACGATCGAGGCGCTGCTCTGCCGCAGCTTCGACGCCGCGAGCGCGATGCGCCAACGCGTCAGGTACTGCATGGGTGGTGCACCCACCAGTGAGTTGAAACGCTCGCCGAGCGCGGAGCGCGAGAGGCCCACGCGTCGCGCCAGGCCGTCAACGGTCCAGCGAAACGCCGGCTTCTCGTGCAGCAGGGCCAGTGTCCGTCCGACATAACGGTCACGCACGGCGCCGAGCCAACCGCTGCCGCCTTGCGGGCTGCCGTCCATGTACTGGCGAACGGCTTCGGCAAACAGCACCTCGGAAAGACGTGCCAGTACCATGGCCGAGCCCGGGCGGCGCGCAGCGCTCTCGGCGACCGAGTATTCGATGGAGCTGCGTACCCAGGCTGCCGTTCCGGCTCCGCGCAGACTGATGCGCAGCAAGCGCGGCAGACTGCGCACGATCGGTTCGGCGAGACGGCCGTCGCAGGCGAGGAAGCCGCACACGATGCGCGTCGTGCTGCCGCCCTCGCCGCTGGCGAATGCCTCGACTTCGCCGCGTGTCAGGAGCTGTCGCAGGTTCTCTCCCGTGAGATCGACGGGCTTGCGCTGCCGTCCCAGGCGGGTCGCGGCCGCCAGCACGTGGCGGTCACCGGCCGGAAACAGGATGGCGTCGCCACTTTGCAGCTCGAGCGGCTCTCCGTCGGGCAGTCGTGCCAGGCACTCACCCGCCGTCACCAGGTGATACGGAATGACGTGATCGGCAGCGGGCATCAGCACGTCGGCGATCGCGCGCGCCGGCGCCGTGAGGTACGACCAGTGCGCACGCAGCCTCATCTCGAGAAACACCGCGCCGGTGAGGCGCACGGCGCTCAGAACCTCGGAGAGCACGTCCATGGACCACCGTCAGGGGTCAGGGCGGCGGGCGCGTGGGCCGCGCCGCACAGGCTGCGCGCGCATTCAGAGCTGGTCCTGGTAGTGTTCGAGCACCACGCGCACCAGTTGGCCCCGCGTCCTCACCCCGGTTTTCTTGAACAGGCTCTGCATCAGGGCTTTGACATAGCTTTCGGAAATCCGCAGCTGGACGGCGATTCCCTTGTTGGACAGGCCTTCGAGCACGAAGCGCAGCACCTTGCGCTGTCGCTCGTTGAAGCGCGGTCCGGGGCTCGCTTGCTCCGCGCCATGCTCGGCCGCAGAGAGACTGCGGTAACGCCGGTCGAGCCACACACGGCCGCCGTGTACCAGACGAATGCTCTCGGCAAGCGCTTCGAGCGGGCTGTCCTTGACGAATATGCCGGCAACGCCCTGGCGCAGGAGGCGCTTGGCCTCGGTGTCGCTGACCCAGGCAGTCACGACCAGCACCCGGCCGGCAAAGCCGCGTTGCCGTGCCACCGGCAGGAACTGCGAGGCGCGCTCGACGCCGAGATCGTGATCGAGCAGGACGATATCGATCGGCTGCTGCTGCAGTGTCTCCAAGGCGGCGGCGATGGTAGTGCAGTGTGCCACCTCCATGTCGCTCTCCACATTCAACGCGCGGGCCACGCTTTCCCCGAAGGAAGCGTGGTCGTCGACCAGCAGCGCGGTGATTTTCGTCACGACTACACGGCGCCGGGATTGCCGGGATCGTCCGCAGGCCACAGCTGCACCACGAAGCAGCCACCGTGCGGATCGGACTCGTAGCTGAGATTGCCGCCGTAGGACTTCAACACTGCGCGCGAGATGTACAGACCGAGCCCCGTCGAAGTGGCGCCGGGCTGCAGCGGCTTGAAGAGCACCTCGGGGTTCGCGATACCCGGCCCCGAGTCGCGAAACCGAACCAGCACCATGTCATTCTCCACGGCCGCTTCCACCCGGATCGACTTGGTCGGCGCATCCTTCAGCGCCGTCTCGCTGTTGCGCGCGAGATTGAGGAAGACCTGCAGCAGACTGTGATGATCCGCTTCGACCAGCGGCAGCGTGTCCGGGATCTGCCATTCCGTCACGCCGCCCTCGTCGCGGAACGAGGCATCGATCAGCACCCTGGTCTCATCCAACACCATACCGAGGTCCGCCACCGCCTTGGTGGAATGAGCGGCGAGCCGCAGGCCGGAGGTGGAGATGTTCTCCAGCGCTTCGATGACCGTGCCGAGGGGATGGAAGCGCTCGCGTTGCGCGCGGGGGAAGCTCTTGACCAGTTCGCGGCAGGCGGCGGACGCGGCTGCGGCGAGGTTACGGATCTCGTGACTGATCGCACCGATGAGGACGCGGGAGGTGGCCATCATCGAGTCGAGACCCGTGCCTTCACGGTCGCGGAGATTTTCGGAGGCATCCCAGATGAAAGCCGCCATGCATACGCCCGAGCCGCTGACGAATGTCGACAGCCAGGCATGGGCGAGAAAGGCCTCGCCATCGGCGCGCTGGCCGCGACTCTCCACCGCGGTGCACAGATTCGGCGCCGAACGCTGGATGTTGAGGAAGCGCGTCAGTATGGGCAGGTAGGGCTGGATCTCCTGCCCCGAGAGCTGCTGCTGCTCGAGGCGCAGCAGATGCTGCGCCGAGCTGTTTGCCAGCAGCACACGGCCGTCACTGTCGAGCGTCAGGATTCCCAGCGGGCTCGTTTCTATCACTACCTGCAGCTGTCTTTCGGCGTCGATGCGTAGCTGCATTTGCCGCTCGCGCTCGTGCAGCGCCTGGGCGACCGCCTGGCGCTGACGATTGAGCCGCGAGACGAAGTAGCCGGCGAGGGCGAAGCCAGCGGCGCCGATGCAGACACGCGCAGCTGCCCCGGGCGAATCATGTACCGGACTGAACCATTCGCGCAGGAACCCGCAGGCGATCGCGATCAGGACGATCTGCCAGCCACGCAGCGTCGCCGACGCCATGAGTATCGGCAGGACGTACAGGAAACCCACCGACACTTCCTCGATCTTCCAGTCGCCGAAGGCGATGAGGACCACCAACGCAGCGGCAATGACGTAGATGAGTCCGCGTCGCGGCTCGGCGAAGGTCAGAAAGGTCTCCAGTGGATTCATCAGAAATCCCCGTACCCGGACCATGTTGGCCTCCCGGCGCGAGATCAGCAACGCTGTGTCATGGCGCGCGCTCGAATTGTCCGAAAGATACTCTGTCCGCGCTCGAGAGTTGCTCCGATAATTCGGGACCCCCGCGCCGGTATCGAGGTTACGCCTGTGAACGAAGCGCGTCTGAATGCCTTCCTGGGTAAGGCAATCAACGACCTGGGAGCCGCAGTAAGCGCCGTTCTGGTATCGCTTGGAGACGCACTCGGCTACTACCGTGCCCTGGCGGCGGCGCGCTTGACACCCGCCGAGCTCGCCGCGAAGACCGGTACGCATGAGCGCTACGCACGCGAATGGCTCGGCAATCAGGCGGCGGGCGGCTACGTCGACTACGACCGCGAGACGGGACGCTACTTTCTCAATGACGAACAGCGCGCTTGCCTCGCCGACCCGAGCGGTCCGGTGGATCTCGCCGGCGCCTACGAGATCGTGCGCGACCTATTTCATATCCGCGACAAGGCACTCGAGAATTTCCGCAGCGGCGCGGGCATGGAATGGGGCGAGCATCACACCTGCCTGTTTCACGGTACGGAGCGCTTCTTCCGCGCCGGCTACAACATGAACCTGCTGAGCAGCTGGCTGCCGGCGCTCGACGGCCTGATCGGCAAGCTGCAGCGCGGCATACGCGTGGCAGATGTCGGC